>CAZAZB010000342.1:0-4627 GCA_964489485.1 uncultured Pseudomonadales bacterium
CAGATAGTTGAAATACCGGTGTTGCCGAGAAAGCATGACAAAGGCTTGCCGTGGGTTCAATGCTTTCCCACAGTGTTTCAGCGCCCTTTGTGATCATCTCATGATAGTGTTCCCGGATATGTGTCAGCGCCACATCAAAATGGTTGGCTTTGGCGATCGCCGTATAGACGAAATGTGCGAAAAATGTATTGGCTTTAACAATGTGCCTTGATCGGTCGAAATCCGGATCACCCTGGGTCACAGGGAACACAGAAGAAAGCCGTAGCCGGTTGCTGTCTGTTATCGCCGAGACTATTTTTCCCCAGCTGTCTTGTGGTGCGATGTCCCATAAGATCATGGCGGCGTTAGCATGTTGCGAGAGACCCTCCGCCTGAGCGCCGGTCAATGGATCAACGCTGTCCACATAAAGGCCAAGCTGTTCGTTCCAGTGTCTATCGTTGAGCGCCTGTGCAACCTTGTCTCGTTGTGCTGAGTAGCGTTCCTCCGCCGATGCAAAACGGAGATAGTGAGCCAGCTTTGATGCACAAGACAAGGCCGCCGCATACATGGCATTCACCGTTGCGGATTCACCGCTGCGCAGGGTATTTGCCCACTCAATAAAATGCCAGTAGGGGAGGTCGGCCAGTAGGTCATTTGCGTCCTGTTGTCGCTGGAACCAGGCAAGAACTTTTTCTACCGTTGGGAAAACTTCAACAACAGTGTCCAGGTCGCCCGTGTGCAAATAGTAATCCCAAACGGTCAGTACCCAGTAGAGAGAATAATCCGGAATGATCATTCCCTGATAGTGGTGATCCCCTGGCGCGAACATTTGCAGCAGCCCGTCGGTACGCTGGCTTTCCTGGCATTGGAGAAGATAGTTACGATCGAGCGGCCCAGTGCTGGTGCCAAAAGCTGCAAAGGAAGCAAGAAAACGTACGGTGCCGTCACCCAGCCATTGTCTTTTCTCTCGCCCCGGGCAGTCTTCCCAGGCATCGTGGCTGCATTGTTCAATCGTATAACTGCCGACCTGCCAGAGGCGATTGAGAAAACCATCGGAGCAGGTAAAAGCACCTTGCTGCTCAACCGGATAGACGGTGTAGGTGCTGCCGACATGCCGTATTTGAATACCCTTTGGCGCATTTCTGATGACTAACTGCAGATACTTGATGGCAGTCCACTCGAATTTCTCGAATTGCTGATGGCCTTTTTTAGCGATGTATCGAAACAGATGCGCACAATCCATAAAAGTTTCACGCGTCAGTCGTGGTTGGTCCGGGAGTTCGTTTGTGTATTCGCCGGGGATGGTTTCTGAAACGGCTAGTTCAATGATCTCACCGCCCTCGGCGATCAGATCAATATTGGGATAACCAGCGTGTATTTTGTCAAACTCGATCAGGATACAGACGTCAATGCCAGGACTTGTTTTGACTAAAGTCGTGCTTTCATCATCGTTAAGTAGCGCCTCTGAAGAGGAGATGGCATCAGCGGGCAGGTCTGTGATCTGTTCATCGAAAATGCGTCGATCAATGATGAGGGTATCATCGCTCACCAGACCGAAGCTGGACACAATCCTCGCAGGATGTCGCGGCGCTTCTGCCAGAAGCGGCATGTCACGGGGTATTACCGTTGGGAACGGCTGGGTAGCATGGAACCCCTTATCGATATCCATGGGTTCGCCGCCGGTCATTAAAATCTGTGCCTTGTCCCACTGACTGTCATCGAAATCTGTGTTCTGCCAGCCATTGGGCACTAGCCGCGCATCGTGTTCTTCAATAAATCCTTGTCCCCAGCCAATCTTGGGTGTGTCCTGAGTCCATGCATGTGATTGAAGGCATCGCCAGTCTGTATCGGCGACGATGTTTAGAGTGCCATCTTCCTCTTTGAACTTGTTTTCACCTGAATGAAGATGAAAATACAAGCCGCCATCACCGAAGGCTGTTTGCCAGTAATTGACCGCGCGCTGGTACCAGGATGTATCAATGCCATATACATGAATCAGGATTGCGATGGTATTTCGCCCGGGCACTAACAACCTTGCAATGTCGTGGGAATCGTATCTGGCGTAATAGGGGTTCGTTCGCGCAGGACCCCGACCGACATAGTGTCCGTTCACAGAGAGCGAATATCGACCATCGACGAATATATCGGCTATGGCAACGTCAGGTGCCCTGGCATTCATTTCGAAACATTGACGAAACATAAACCAACGATTGACGCCGTCTTCCCGGCGAACAGGACCGTCGCGCAGGATGCCACGAAAATCAACGTCGTGATTGATTAACTGGGTGGGTGTCCAGATAAAAGGCGATGGTCTAATCAACTGAATTCTCCCGGGGGGGCTCTATGATAATCAGCTTGATGTCTGTGTCGGCCAGGTATTTTTTCATCATGGGCGGTAACCCATCATCTGTTATCAGGGTCGATACAGTGTTTAGCGGGCAGAGTCGGAGTGAGCCTTCGCCTGTAAATTTCGAGCTGTCTGCCAATACAATGAGTTCATCTGCCTGGCTGATCAGCATGCGCTCAGCGCGTATCAATCGACTGTCACTCTCCATCAATCCGTGTTGCGAAATCGCATGGGCACCGGCAAACATCTTGCTGGCATAAAACTGTCTTGTACTGTTGGGCAGGTCATCACCCAGAACGATATGTTGGTCGGCATAGACTTCACCCCCCGTGAGGAAGATCTGGCAATGGGATGCATTCTGCAATGTGGTTGCGATGGGCAGCGAGTTGGTCAGGAGTTGAAGGGATTTGTTGTGCAGCCATTCACACATTAGCCAGGTGGTGGTGCCACCATTCAGGATAATTGAATCACCATGTTGACACATGTTTGCCGCGTATTCTGCTATGGCCTTTTTTTGTTGAAGATTGTAGGTGAGTTTGGTTTCGAAATCTGAATTGCCCAGCTTTCTTGAGACGCTGGCGGCACCCCCATGAACTCTGACGAGCAGATTGTGCCGGTCCAGATCATTCAGGTCCCGGCGCACCGTCGCAGGAGAGCTGGTGAGATTCATACAGATCTCATCCACTGTCACGACTTCCTTTTGTTCAAGCAGAGTCAGTATTTGTTTTTGGCGCTCTAGTTTGTGCATGCTGCCTATCTAGAAATGAGTGGGATAAATCAATGGGTGTGATCGGTTTCGGGGTGTGATTATCACAAGTGCCAGTCAAACAATGCCTGATGATCCCGAAAATTGCTGTGGCCTCTCTTTTGCTTTTGTCTGGCGATAGCCGGCCAGACGATAAGCCGATAATGGGTTGATCGCGCCACCTGCCTTGTATCTTGCCATGGTGATGATAGGCCCTACATCTGTTTCAAAAGCGCGTGTCAGTGTCTTGTGCGCCATCAACGGGTCGTTATTCTGTTGATGATATTGTAAATGTTCCCTATCGACGATGCATGCCTGAGCGTAGGATTTTCTTACGGTTGCAGCGCTGTTAATTAAGCTCTCGATGGGGTCAGTCACATTATGTGACTGGTCCATCATGTAGGCAGGTGAGAATTCATCAGCCTTTCTGTTTTCAGCGGCAACCAGTTCATTAAACACCAGGAACAGCTGGAAGGGCGCAATTGACCCGGCATCAAGATCATCGTCACCATATTTGCTGTCGTTAAAATGAAATCCAGCCAGTTTTTTGAACTGTATTAACCGGGCAACAATCATTTCGATATTTGTGGTGGGTGCATGATGCCCCAGGTCAACCAGACATTTTGCTTTTGGACCCAATTCTGTTGCTGCCAGATAGTTTGTGCCCCAGTCCTGGATGACCGTTGAATAAAGTGCTGGTTCATAGATCTTGTGTTCGATAAACATCTGCCAGTCATCTGGTAATGCGGCATAAATTTCCTTCGCACTATCCAGATAGCGTTCAAAGGTGCCCGTAAAATCTTGTTGTCCCGCGAAGTTGGTGCCGTCGGCAATCCACACGGTAATGGCTTTGGAGCCAATACGTTTTCCAAGTTCGATACAGGCGATGTTGTGTTCAATGGCTTGTTTGCGAACACGCACATCCTGATGAGTCAGGCTGCCATGTTTGTAGGAAAGTGCCTGGCCTGCCTGGTCCTGAAAGGTGTTGGAATTGACTGCATCGAACGAGAGACCGAGACTGTTTGTGTAGTCCATCACTTCATCCCAGTTATCTGTCGCGTCCCAGGGAAAGTGCGGCGAAAGTGTCGGGGTTGAGCGACCTAGCTGCTGAACCACGGCGCAGTCTTCAAGCTTTTCCATGAAGTTTCTCGGTTCTCCCGGTTCAGGGAAGCGAGCAAACCGTGTGCCACCGGTTCCGACACCCCAGGTAGGAATAGCGACATTAAACAAGGCTGTTCGCTCGCATATCTTGTCAATGTCCATCTTGTCCCGTGCAAGCTTTTCACCCAGATACGCGTAATCTTGATTCAGAGCATCAATGGCTTGTCGGTTGTCTTCGTCCAGGATTTCTTGTGCTATTGGCATATCGTTCATATTTTTGACCCTATTTCCAATATGTGAAAAATTGAGCTAACGGGTAAACGCTGTGGCGTTCCCGCCATCAACGTTAAGAATATTGCCCGTTGATCTGGAAGACTCTTCCGTCGCAAAAAACATAACAGCTTTTGCAATATCAGCGGGCGTTACATTGACTTTCAGTAAACTACGGTTGCGAT
>CAZAZB010000343.1:0-4576 GCA_964489485.1 uncultured Pseudomonadales bacterium
GTTGCAGAGCTTGATGCATGGCGAGTCATCTTTAAAGAAACGGGCACAATCGGTCAGGTCAGCGGTCGCTACGATGGTTATGGCTTTGGCAATTTGAGTCAGCGAACCGGCGATGGCTTTTTAATCTCTGGTACACAAACGGGTAACCTTTCCAGAACGAGTCTTGCTGATTATGCAGAAGTCGTAGAATGGGATTCCGGATTGAATAGCGTCCGTTCCCGGGGTGATGTGAGCCCGTCATCTGAATCTCTGACCCATGGTGTTATCTACGATGTATGTCCGGATGTCATGGCTGTTTTTCATTTGCACAGTCCTGATATCTGGAAGGCAGCGGATATGTTAGGTATTTCTGTGACGGATCGGGATATAACCTACGGGACCCCCGAGATGGCAGAAGCGGTGAAGGAGACAGTGAAGGAGACAGTGCAACAAGGCGATCTACCGGGTATTCTGTCGATGGGTGGCCATGATGATGGTATTGTTGGCTACGGTCGCTCTCTTAGCGAAACAGGTCTGATACTTGTACAATACCTGGTAGCCGCAAAACAGGCTTTGGCATAGGTTGTTCCATTGCACTAACGAGTGAACAGTCGTGGTTTACAGTGAAATTATGATGGAAGAATACTGGAACAGCAAAAATGCTATTGTTCTTCACTGCCGTTGCAATGAAAATGGCATCCCACTGAAATACCACTATTGAACGAGGCTTAAATGTCTGAAAATCGTCCCGTAATTATCGCGTTGGTTGTTGTCGGTCTTGCCATCATTGGGTTTTTAATCTACTCGGTATCCAGCAGCGATCCCGAGCCGGCAGTGGCGACACAAGAAGTCGCCATACCGCAAGTAAAGCCGCCGGAGCCGAAACCAGAGCCCATCCCTGCACCTGAGATTGTGGTGATGGAGGAAGTGCCTGCACCGATAGAACCAGAAGAACCTGCATTTGTTCTTCCATTGCTGAATGATAGTGATCAGCTCATCAGGGACGGTATTGTCAGCTTAACCCGACACGAGGGTATCAATAGCTGGTTGGCGCCAAATGAGTTGATTCGCAAATTTGTTGCATTCGTTGATGGTGTTGCCAATGGGCAGGTGGTGAAAGATGCCGTGCGAGTGATGGCGCCCAAACAGCCTTTTCTGGCAATCCAGAAGTCAGAAGAAGTCTATATTCTGGACGAAGACTCTTATCAACGATATAACACATTTTCTGAAGTCATCGTCTCGCTCGACGCAAGACGGGTCGCTGAGTTTTACCACCTGATCAGCCCGATGCTGCAACAGGCGTATGGTGAGTTGGGCTACCCAAATCAGAAATTTGATGACGTGGTATTCAAAGCAGTAGGGCGGTTGCTGGAAACGCCAATTCTCACGAAGCCAGTCCGATTGGTTCGACCTGTTGTGATGTACAAGTTTGAAGATCCAAAGCTTGAAATGCTAAGTGCTGCCCAGAAGCAGATGATTCGCATGGGACCAAAGAATACCCGAGCCTTGCAGGTGAAGTTGAGTGAAATTGCATTGGAGCTGAGATCGATCCTGGAAAATGGCTAACCCGGGCTTACCCTTATCGAAATATACTGTTCTTGACCTGACCCTGGCGCGGGCAGGTCCGACAGCTGTTCGACTACTGGCGGACTGGGGTGCAAATGTCATTCGTATCGAACCACCGTCAACATCAGGTACAGCAGATTTTTCCGGTGGCCGACACAACCCGGATTCACAAAATCTCCATAGAAATAAACGAGGTATAACGCTCAACCTGAAATCGGAGGCTGGCCACGCTGCGTTTATGCGCCTCGTTCAAAAAGCTGACGTCATTGTTGAGAACTTCAGAATGGAGGTCAAGTATCGTCTGGGTGTCGATTATGAAGCGGTTAAGAAGGTTAATTCTTCGATTATCTATGCCAGCATCTCCGGATTTGGACAGGAAGGTCCCTACAGTAAACGGCCGGGCGTTGATCAGATCATTCAGGGTACCAGTGGCTTGATGTCCATTACCGGCGAGCCCGGTGAAGGGCCGATGAGAGTGGGTATTGCCATTAGTGATACCTCTGCGGGTATGTTTCTGGGGCAAGGAATACTGCTTGCGTTGCTGCATCGGGAACAAACAGGTGAAGGCCAATGGGTACATACATCATTGCTCGAATCCATGTTGTGTAAACTGGATTTTCAAGGGGCGAGGTATACGATGCGCCACGATATCCCGGTTCAGGAAGGGAACAACCATCCGACCAATTCACCCATGGGTGTTTTTAACACGCTGGACGGTAAGGTGAACCTTGCTGCCAGCAGCAACAAAATGTTCAAGGCTTTTTGTGAAACCATGGATGTGCCTGATATGGCCACTGACGAGCGCTACGCATTGCCCAGAGACAGAATGAAAAATCGTCATGAGTTGTGGGCAGAAGTTAATGCCCTAACGAGCCTGCTAAGCACCAAAGATTTGGTTGTAAAAATGAACAGTGCAGGGTGCCCCTGTGGCCCTATTTACAATGTAGGTGAGGCGTTTGAGGATGAACAGGTGAGGTTTCTGAAGATGCAGCGACCCGTTCGGCATGACACACTTGGTGAATTCAATCTGGTTCGATCACCGATTAATTTATCTGCCTTTGATGTCCCGGAATCCTTTGAGCGAGCAGGACCGGAACTGGGTGAACACACAGACGAGGTGCTCGCAGAAATGGGTTTCACATTTGATGAGATTAATGAATTGAAAGAGAAGAGTGCGATTTAATATGGATCTAGGAACAACAAAAATGTTAGCCAGTATAGAAGATGGCATTGGCTGGATAACCTTTAATAATCCCGCAAGGCGAAATGCAATCTCCCTGGAAATGTGGGAAGGGCTCGGCATCATTCTAGAGTCATTCCAACAAGATGATGAAGTGCGCGTTGTTGTTATGAAAGGAGCGGGTGATAAAGCATTTGTTTCTGGTGCCGACATATCTGAATTCGACAAGGAACGGGGCAACGCAGAACAGAAGAAACGCTATGGTGAAATCTCCGCCCATGCTAACCAGTGGTTGGTAAAGCTGGATAAACCCTTGATTGCGATGATTCAGGGGTTTTGTATTGGAGGAGGACTCGCCACCGCCTTGAGCGCAGATATTCGTATCGCGACGCCCGATTCCACCTTTGGCATCCCGGCCGCAAAACTCGGTCTGGGTTATGACTATGCCGGGTTAAAAGTACTTTGCGGCCTTATTGGACCATCCAGGGCAAAAGACATTATGTTCACCGCCAGATTTTTGGACGCAGAGGAAGCCCTTCAAATTGGTTTGATCAATTTTGTAGTAGGCAAAGATGAAGTGGAACAAAAAGTAAAGGACTATGCCGCACTCATTGCTGGTAATGCGCCTTTGACCGTAAAGGCAGCAAAGCTGGCCATTAATGAGGCAATGAAAGATTCAGGTCGGCGTGACCTTGACTATGTTGAATCCCTGGTAAATGACTGCTTTGACAGCGAAGATTATCAAGAAGGCAGAAAAGCCTTTATGGCGAAGCGGAAGCCAAATTTTGTGGGGCGTTAAGTTTTAGGGTCCCTAGAAATCGTCACCATTTAGTATTCGCTGTTGCATGACGTCCAGGTACTCGTCCATCTCCTGATCATGCGCAAAGATCTGCATATCTGATAGTGCCTTGATAATGTCGAATACCTTTTCTACCTGGGGCTGGGACATCTGGATTTGTGTGGCTGCGATTAACTCACCTTCCAATCGCCCAAGCCTTGCAGTTTCTTGCTGTAATTTTTCAATGTATTCTTGCAATTGTAGTTTCATTTGATGAAATGCAGTTGCGAGCAGTCTGGTTTCTGCGTTTTCTGAGGAAATTGGCAGTGTAAGATCCAGATCTCCTTTTCCGAACCTGGCGACCGCCAGTGCCAGCGTTGTTAACTGACGGGTAAGTTTCCCGCTAATGACCCAGATTAAGAGTAGAAGCAGTATTAACGTCCCTAGGAGCTTGACCGAGAATAGAGAACCTACTGCGGACAAGCCTGATTGGCCAGATTTTCCCTTAATTTTCGTCAAATATGTCCAATATTCTCCTTAAATTATGGAAAAATCTGACTCAACCAGTCGAGCCCTCGCTACGGCTCCTATTCTCGGTCAAGCTCCTAGGCTAATCGGACCGAATTTGACAGTGAAGTATCGTAACTCACTGAACATCTCTTTTTCCGGATATATGACAAGCATCGGCCAGTTCGTTAGAGCCATTGAACTTGCAACGATGATACAACGGCCCTCGGTGTGTGGGCAGGGAAGGTGGAGAATATCGCCTGACCGTTGTTGGAAATTAGTGAGTAGATGTTGCCATTCTTTCAAATGATCCGGGTTTGAAATGGTATCGAAGAAGGGAGTCATAATTTCAGCCGTTCGTGGTGCGCTAATCACATTTAGATTTACGTCCAGTAGAATGATATGGCCTGTTTCACCGAACTTAATTGACTGTAGAGACTCCTGAATGAGGTCCAGGCTGATGTCGCTGGTGATAACCGCATAGAACCTGTCATCACGTTCCACTGGCACCGAATAGGTAGCCATCAGTATGTTGCCACCTCCGTCATCATAATATGGGTCGGACC
>CAZAZB010000344.1:0-1169 GCA_964489485.1 uncultured Pseudomonadales bacterium
AGTTCGAGAAGGCAGCGAAGTACCGGGACCAGATTACACACCTACGAAAAATTCAGGAACAACAATACGTTGTGGGTAATCAGGGTGATATCGACGTTATGGTCGCGGTTAAGAGCCCCGGCGGTGTCTGTGTTCTGGTGATGTTCATCCGGGGAGGACGCATGCTTGGTAACAAGACGTATTTCCCTTCGACACGGCTGAATGAAGATGAATCAGCCATTTTGACGGCATTCTTGCCGCAATTCTATTTGTCCGAGAACAGTACTCGTGAAGTGCCCAAAGAGATTGTCGTCAATGTTTCTTTAGAAGACAAATCACTGTTTACAGATGCATTGAGTAGCCGAAGTAACAGAAAGGTAGCGCTGGGGGATAATGTTCGCAGTCATCGCCAACGCTGGGTCAAAATCGCGGTAACCAGCGCAGAACAGGCGCTAGGCAGTCATCTGGCCAATCGAAATAACATAAACCAGCGGTTCACCGCGCTCACTGAGGGGCTTAATCTTGATGCAGTACCACAGCGTCTCGAGTGCTTCGATATCAGCCACAGCAGCGGGGAAGCAACCGTGGCCTCCTGTGTCGTATTTGACAAAAATGGCCCACTTAAGTCCGATTATCGACGGTTTAACATCGATGGCATCACGCCAGGTGATGACTATGCTGCCATGGCGCAGGCCTTGAGGCGTAGGTATACCCGAATCCAGAAGGGAGAAGGGCAGTTACCCGACATTCTCTTTGTCGATGGTGGTAAAGGACAATTACATGAAGCTGAGAAAATCTTTGAGGAGTTACAGATAGTTGGTGTGACCCTAATCGGTGTAGCCAAGGGCCCATCAAGAAAAGCAGGTTTAGAAAGCCTCTTCGTCTCAGGTGCAGGAGAAGTGGTTCTCTCGCCTGACAACCCCGGCTTGCACCTGATACAGCACATCAGAGACGAAAGTCATCGGTTCGCCATTACAGCCCACCGCAATCGACGTGGTAAAAAAAGAACCCAGTCAATCCTTGAAGAGATCGATGGGGTTGGTCCAAAGCGCCGCAGGGCACTCTTACGCCATTTTGGGGGTTCAGGCCAGGTCCGAAGTGCAGGCCCGGAAGAACTGGCGAAAGTCGAAGGAATCAGCCAAACGCTTGCTGAGCATATCTATGCAACACTGCATAATGGCTAAACACCC
>CAZAZB010000344.1:1269-4570 GCA_964489485.1 uncultured Pseudomonadales bacterium
CCCCGCTTTTCTGACACCCCGCTTTTCTGACACATAGGGCCTGAAGCAACAGGGTTTGCCGTCAAGAAACCGTCAGCGGCGATCAAAAAGACTCACCCCCCGCTCAATGACAACTGGACATTGCGTTTTTATAGATGACTGTGCATTAAAAGCGGGTATCAAAAAGTGTCACCTTTAGGTCGCTAGCATCCTGTCCCAGGCATTGTATTTCTTACCTATGAGCTCCTATTCCCAGGGTTAGCCAAACCTCTGTCCCGTCTCACCTGTTGGCCGGAAGTACCCCGTCTATTGCATCGTCCACTGCGATTGGAACGGCTTTTGCATGGACGTCAGCTAAAAAGACGAACATTTCTCGAAAGAGACAATAGGAGATTGCAGATGGAAATCCGTCGATTCTATGCTGAAAATATGGAGCAGGGGCTGGAAGCTGTCACTGCGGCACTGGGGCCGGATGCTGTGATCCTCGATGCTGTTGAGAACAATGATCAAATCGAAATATTTGCTTCGACCGAGAGTATTGACGAGCAGGCAATCGCTCAGGGTTCGAATGAAGACATAGAGCAGGATAATGAAATCATCCACACCCGTAGCGCGAGAACGCCGGGCGGTGGTAGCACGGTGCCACCGACACTTATTGCTGCGCCCTCGCGTGCCAGAAACGTCATGGCTGACCTGATACCGGAGGAGCTTCAGTCGGAACTCTATCTCTTACGCAAATCCTTAAGACGGGAACTGGAGCAGTTAACGAATTATCGTCAAATGCGCGAAGAACAAGATACACGACCAGACCCCACAACGCAGCGTCTCCAGGAGGATCTGGATCAGCTGCGAGAATCACTGGATAAAGAACTGTCCGGTCTGGGTGCATATCATCAACAGCGGATACAGATTGATGCTGAACTGGATCCTGTGACGACAAAGCTACAAAGTAACCTGAATAGTCTGCAAGAGAACCTTTCGACCGAATTGACGACCCTGGTGGAATACCAACAACGGCGTGAGGCCGCTGACGCTGAACTAGATCCTAAAAGGAGCCAACGGTGGAATGATCTTGGTGACCTTCAGACAAGTCTTTCGGGTGAACTGTCACAACTTTGTGAATATCGTCTACAACGGGCGGCGCTGGATGCTGAATCCGATCCTATGACGAAATCTCTACAAAACGAATTGGGAGACCAGCAGAAGGCGCTACAAGATGAAATCTCTAGTCTTAGGAAGTATCAAGAACACCGTACGAATTTCCACAACGAATCTGATCCACGAACACGCGAGCTGCAAAACGGTTTGAGTCAATTGCAGCAATCGCTAACCACGGAACTGGAGAAGTTAACAACCTATCACTCACATCGAATAGATATGGATGCCAAATCTGATCCGATAACCCGCAATCTGCAGAAGGATCTGCGCGAACTGAAGACAGGTTTATCTGACGAATTATCTACACTCCAGGAATATAGGCAACAGCGAATAGCGCTTGATGCCGAATGTGACCCCATGACACGTTCACTACACGCTGGTCTGGCGAAGCTTCAATCACGCATGAATGAAGAACTTGAGCGATTTGAGGCATATAGCGCACGACGTATAGAGATTGATGCAGCTGCAGACCCAAAGGCAGAACAAATGCAGTCCAGGTTATCGACGCTACAAAATTCCCTGGCAGATGAATTGACCAGCCTCCAGGAACATCGTCAGAATCGAGAGGATACACAAGCACGACTCGACCCTATCACAACAGGACTACACACAGAGCTGACTCATTTACAGGCGTCGCTTAGAGGTGAATTGATACAACTCGATAAACAACGCCAACTGCGAGATAACGCTGAAGCAGAGACCCGGACCGCCTTTCAAGAAATCCAGAATCAATACGGTGAAATGCAGGGTGTCCTGAAAGAAGAACTTGAAGGACTGGTTGTTTATCGGCGGGAACTGCGAGCCGAACATGAAGAACTCAAGGTACTGCTGCAAAATGAACTGGCCGAGTTTCAGACGTTCCGGACGCAGCAGGTGAAGGACCGAGCAGACCCGATACCTGAGCGGTTGCACAAGGAATTTGATGAGCTACAACAATCACTAAAATCCGAACTGACCTATTTAAGTGAGTATCGACTTCGCAATGAAAATTCGCCTAAAGTCGTGAAAGAATCTCCACCACCCACCATACCCTTAGCCACAAAAAGGCACTCGCCGGGTGATTTGTGTCGGCAAAAGATCCGGTCTCTTGGTCTCTCGGGTGATGTTATGCGCTCTCTGGTGAAGAAATTACCGCAAGGTATGAAAGATGAACACGACTGGCGGAAGTTGTTGGAGACGCTATCATTGCTGTTTTCGGTTGGCGATGATGAAATCATTAAAGAAGGTGGCGTCGTCGCTCTCATTGGATCTACAGGGGTGGGTAAAACGACCACAGCAGCAAAGCTCGCCGCACAATATACTCTGCGCCATGGCCCCGGAAAGGTTGCCTTAATATCGACGGACGCACTTCAGCCAGGTGGCTCCGGTCAGTTAGAATCATTTGCGCAGACACTGGATATACCGCTCGCGACAGCATCAGATTCAGCCGAATTAAATAAGAAAATCCTTGAATTTGAATCTTATGATTTGATCCTGATTGACACCGGAGGCGTCAATCAACGGGATCTACTGCTGAACGAGCAACTTAGGTCAATATCAGATACCGACGTTAAGATTATCAATTATCTGGTCGTGTCAGCGACGTCCGAATTAACATTCACCGATGAGGTCATAGAGTCTTTTCGGCAGCTTCCCCTAAAAGGGATGATCATGACCAAGACTGACGAAGCAACAACATTAGGGCCGGCAATGTCCGGTGTTATTCGTCATCAGTTACCGGTGACCTATATCTGCAACGGTCAGGATATTCAGCAAAACATTGCCGTTGCAGATAAGACCCGCCTGCTGACACTGAGTAAAAAGTTGGTCGCCCAGGCGACACTTAGGCGCAGGGCTGCCCTGCAATCCAGCCAGCGGGCTTAAATGTGTGTTTATGTGTTAGTTGTCTGGTCTGGGTCAAATAATAAGCGCTAGTCAGTAGGCGCCTATTCGGCACAGGGACTGGAGCCCTGTCTGGTAACGATCAAGATTCTTGGGTAAATCCATTGCCTTTGTGGTGTAATTCCACGCGATGAAACTCCCAATTAGTATTCCAAACCTTTTAACCAGCCTCAGGATAATATTTATCCCTGTGTTGGTGGTGGTTTTCTATCTATTTCCTCAAGACTGGCGGTACCTCACCTCAGCCACCATCTTTGCGGTGGCAAGCGCCACAGATTGGCTC
>CAZAZB010000345.1:0-4557 GCA_964489485.1 uncultured Pseudomonadales bacterium
CTTCATCCTTGTCCACGCCCGTAATCCGACTATCGAATCGACCCACCGATAAGCCCTTGTGGCGGAGCAACTCTTTCGCAAACCGCATGATTGGCACCCTCAAATTACTGGCCAAGATATAGTCAACGCCTAAGCCGGTGTAGGCACCTAGCTTTTCCGCCACGGCCTTCTTTTCTTGCGTCTTAAGGCGCGCCCCCTTCATCAATGCCAAATTGTATTGCCCCTCAGCAAAGTCTCGTACTTCTTCGAGGAACTTATCCTCTGGCATTTTCTGGTAACTGGCTGAAAGCATGCCATGGTATTTCGCAGAAATTGCATAGCTGGGCACATAGAGCGTATAAGGGAGGTCATTGCCGGTATTAAATAACAGCGTCTGGAAATCCAGCACAACCGATATCAACATAATGCCATTTAGGTAGAGACCATGCCTGTCCTGAAGATGCCCGGATAATGCTGATGCGCGCGTGGTCCCATAAGACTCACCAATCAAAAATTTAGGCGAGTTCCAGCGTCCATGCCGACTTGTGTATAGCCGGATAAACTCACCCATCGAATCAAGATCACGGCGAAAGGAAAAGAATTCATGGGGGTCCGATTTTTCACCTGACAGGTGTCTGCTATAACCTGTCCCAATGGGATCGATGAACACCAGATCCGATTCATCCAGTAATGTATATTCATTCCCGGTGACCTCATAAGGTGGCGCCAGTCGCTTGGCCGGGTCAGAATCATCCGGGCTGACGGGGACTCTTTTGGGTCCTAACAGGCCCAGGTGCATCCAGACAGAAGAAGACCCTGGACCGCCATTGAAAGAAAATGTCAGTGGGCGTTTTTTCTTGTTCCGAATACCGTCTCGTACATAGGAGACGAAGAACATTTCAGCTTTGGCCTTGTGTCCCTCTTTATCAACTTCTTCTCTTAGCACAATGGTACCCACAGTCGCGGTGTAGCTAATTTCCTTACCCCGAATGCGGATCTTGTGCTTTGTCGAGACAAGGTTGTCTTTCGGCTCTGGTGGCGTTTTTGCTTCGCTCTTCTCTTCGGTCATCTTTTCCTCTACATTTTATAATAACAAGCAAACAGTCCTAACTCAGGGAACCTTTGGTTAACAAAGGCTTAACCAACAATTCCTTTGTGTCTAAGTGTCGAAATTTCTTCTTCGCTCAAACCGAGCACAGTGGATAGAACCTGATCGGTACTTGCTCCCAGCCTCGGAGGCGGATTGCGGTAGTCAATTGTCGATCTCGAGTATCGGATAGGGTTTGCAACCAGAGGCATTCCCTGCAGATCTATTTGCATGCCTCTCGACTTTATTTGTGGATCATCAAACATTTCGTCAATAGTATTAATCGGCCCGCAAGGGACGGCGGCAGATTCCAGTGCCTGTAACCACTCGACAGTCGTTTTTCCACGAAATGCTTCCTGCAATGCCTGAACGAGTATATCCCGATTGACAACCCTTACGCTGTTGTCCGCAAATTTCTGATCCAGCGCCATATCTTCCCGCCCGATCACCTTACACAATCTCTTGAATTGAGCATCATTACCAACGGCAACGATAAAATGGCCATCGCTAGCGGCAAAGGTCTGGTAGGGAACAATATTAGGGTGAGCATTTCCCAATCTAGCGGGAGCATCTCCGGAAACAAGATAGTTCGACGCTTGATTGGCGAGACTCGCGGCCATCACATCGAGCAATGACATATCAATATGCTGACCTAGCCCGGAAGTGTGCCTTTCGTTGACAGCAGCGAGAATGGCATTGGTGCTATAAAGCCCGGTGAGAATATCAACCAATGCCACGCCCACCTTCTGCGGACCATCGTCAGATTTTTCATCCGCTTCACCCGTGATGCTCATCAAGCCACTCATTGCCTGAATCATGAAATCGTATCCAGGCCTGTCTTTGTAAGGTCCGGTCTGCCCGAATCCCGTGATAGAACAATAAATTAGACGAGGATTCAGTTCAGCAAGCGATGCATAGTCCAGGCCTCTCTTCTCAAGATCGCCAACCTTGAAATTTTCGACAAGAATATCGGCATTTTTAACCAGATGTTCGACCAGTGCTATGCCTTCCTTAGAAGCAATATTTATCGCAAGGGAACGCTTGCCACGATTAGCGGACATAAAATAGGCAGAGAGTTTGTCGCCACTTTCTGTTTCAAACCAGGGCGGTCCCCAGCTACGCGTATCGTCGCCTCCATCTGGCCTCTCTATTTTAATAACATCTGCACCAAGATCAGCCAGCGTCTGAGTCACCCAGGGTCCGGCCAGAACCCGACTCAAATCAATGACCTTTAGACCGTCCAGCGGTCCTTTGCCATCGGACGCTTCTCCACATTGAGTTCCTTTCACAGTAGAAACATGGGAAGAAACAAATGATTCTCTCGAACGAATATGACTGGAATGTCTCGCACTGACTGTCGCATAACCATTGCCTTCAAAATGAAAGATCGAGCTTGCCAGAATTGGTGCATCGGGACAATATTTGGGTTATGCGACGGGTGCGCGTAGACTCAATAACAAATTCACAATTGGAAGCGAGATGGACGATATAAAACCCGGATCAGCAGCATGGCACAACCTGGTCAGTGAAGAGATTGTTGACCCTGAACGCCGCATCGTCGATCCACACCATCATCTGTGGCGAAATGTTATGGGTGGCGACTACCTGGTGGAAAATCTGTGGCAGGACACAGGGTCAGGACACAATATTGTCAAGACCGTCTTTATTGAGTGCCATGCTGAATACCGCAAAGAGGGTGACGAGTTGCTCAAACCGTTGGGCGAGACCGAGTTCGTGACCCAGCAAGCTGAATTGAGCGCACAGGGCGGAGACGGCAAAGCCGAGATTGCTGCTATCGTGGGTCACACTGACCTGACCCGGGGAAGCGCTGCACAATCCATTCTGGAAGCACACATTGAATTAGGCAAAGGGCGATTTCGTGGCATACGTCACGCAGGTGCAAGAGACCCCAACCCGGAGGCACTGATGATTGCCGGTCGATCACCCGAAGGGCTATATCAAATGGCATCCTTTCAGGAGGGCGTCAGGCTGCTCGGTAAAATGGATCTAACTTACGACACCTGGCACTACCACCATCAGAATAAGGACTTCGCTGACCTGGCCAGAGCATGCCCTGATACCCAAATGATATTGGACCACTTTGGCACACCACTCGGCGTAGGTTCTTATCAGTCAAAACGGGAAGAAATTTTTGAACAGTGGAAGCTGGATATCGCTGAGATTGCAAAGTGCGAAAATGTCGTTGCAAAGCTTGGCGGTCTCG
Organism: uncultured Pseudomonadales bacterium; assembly: GCA_964489485.1. GTDB lineage: Bacteria > Pseudomonadota > Gammaproteobacteria > Pseudomonadales > Azotimanducaceae. The sequence goes on from CAZAZB010000345.1 coordinate 3,291, forward strand.
CCATGCCGGATAACGGTTTTGGCTGGCACACCCGTGATACCCCGCCAACCTCCGATGAGTTTGTTGAAGCACAACGCAGATACTACCGCCACACCATTGATTGTTTTGGACCGGACCGCTGCATGATGGAAAGTAATTTTCCGGTGGACAGGCTCTCCTTGTCCTACCATGTTTTATACAACGGCCTAAAGAAAATGGTTGCCGATTTTAGTGAAAGCGAAAAAGACGCAATGTTTTATGGTACTGCTGAAAGGATTTATGGGTTGGACTAGACATGAAAAAATTCCAGAATACTATCTTTGAGTATGTTTGATTAGGCTGTTCCCTTGCAGCAGTCCTGCGCGGATCGACATGAGGCCAGGACGGCCGATGGCGGCCCCGCCGAAAGTCAGGCCCCATGGATGGGTTTACGACGGTGCGGCGAGGGGACAGCCTGATGAAACATACGGACTCGAAAAAAAGTTAGAACCTTTTCTTAGCAAGTACTAAAACTTTCAACTGCGCAGCTTTTCTACCCAGAAAACAGTACCGCCCGCAACGGCGACCGGCATGATCATCAAGTTAACCAGAGGAATGGCCATCAGCAGATAAGCGGGCAATCCAAACAAGATTGATTCAACTCTGCATTTTCCAAGCCTTTTCCTTAAATCAGTGAAGCGGACCTCGTTGTTATCTGCCGCATAATCCGTGTATTGAATCGACATCATCCAGGCGCCAAATAGCACCCAGAGAAAAGGTGACAGGGTATTAACAACAGGAATCAAGGTGAGCAGCATCAGTCCCAGAAGCCGAGGCAGCAGGTAGACCACCTTACTCACCTCCCGTGCGAGCGCCCTTGGAAGAATTAACCAGAACGATGTGGTGGATTCCAGTTTCTTACCCACCAACATCTCCTCTACCTTAATCGATAGCAGTGCGTTAAACGGCGAAGCAATAATATTGGCAACAATCGTAAACAGATAGAAAAGCGCGAACATGACGGTAATAACAGCCAGCAGCCAGATCAACCAGGAGAGAAACGACAACCAGCCAGGCAACCAGGCAGTGATGCTCGTCACCCAGCCATCAAACTGGGAAACACTGGTAGAAATCAAGACCACAAGAACGATGGTATTGATAATCGCAGGGATGATGACGTACTGACGGAGCCCTGGCTTTCTCACCAGTTGAAATCCTTCAAGAAAACAATCTAATCCATTCATATTTTCGTTCTTTTACGGGTGAGCGCTTTCAGGGGTAAAGGCGATCCTGGCCAAATATTTCAACA
>CAZAZB010000346.1:0-4556 GCA_964489485.1 uncultured Pseudomonadales bacterium
GAGGAACAGACATTACAACGACAGCGCTCCGTGAACTCGTGATAGAGGCAAGGGCAGCAGGCAATAAACCTCGGGATAAACTAAAGATTGCTAATCTTATTCTCGCCGCACCTGATCTGGATTTTGGCATCGTGCGCCAACGGCTGTTCGCTGAAAAGTTTGGCCCTGCCATTGGCCAAATCACTGTATATATGAATCAAACAGATAGCGCCCTTGGCATATCACAATATCTGTCTTCTGGATTAAGATTTGGGAAGCTGGGAGAAGCTGACCTTCATGATACTGACAAAAAAATATTTGAGCAGGTAAAGAATGTCAATTTCGTCAATGTAGAAGGTGTTAGCGGTATTGTTGGCCACAATTATTACCGTACTCATCCAGGCGTCTTATCTGACATCGCTATCACACTCACTAAAGGACTCAAACCAGGCGACGCAGGTAGACCTCTCATCCATGATCAGTTTAACTTCTGGATATTGGAGAAGGACTATCCAGGGAATCTCAATGCAAAATAGTCTCATGCGCCAATTTCTCAGGAGGGCGACAAAAGCAAAGTATAGAGCCAGGTAGATAACCATAAAGGGAAGCTGATCAATCCTGGCCGCCTAAAAAATGCCTCTTCATCAGGTATCTGGACAGTATGCGATGACCCTGTATCATAGACCTATGCGGGTTCGTTCATTCTGCTACCTCAGGTAGTTGATTGTTATGGGCCAGATACCTAATGATCTACGAGTGCAATACTGGATGGACAACAACACACTACGCCGGATTCTGGAAGAATCAAAAACCGTCGCCATGGTGGGATTATCAGCTAACTGGTATAGACCCAGCTATTTTGCGGCGAAATATCTATTAGAACGCGGCTATGAAGTTATTCCAGTCAACCCTAATTACGAGGAAGTGTTGGGACAAAAGTGCTATCCGGACCTCGCATCCATCCCCCAACAGGTTGATATTGTTGATCTTTTTCAGCGCGCTGAGCAGGTTCCCCAATTTGTACAACCAGCAATTGATCTAGGGGCGAAGGTCCTGTGGTTACAACTTGGCATAACCCATGACGAAGCAGCACAAAAGGCGACTGAAGCAGGGTTAGATGTCGTTCAGGATCGGTGCATGAAGATTGAGTACGCCCGGCTGTTTGGTGGGCTTAATTGGTCTGGTGTCAATACTGGCATCATTTCCGCCAAACGCCCTCGTAGGCTTCCCTGATATTCAAACCTGGATTGTAGGCTCCCATGCAGCGTTGGCGGTAAGAACAATCTCAAACGACGAACATTATTTAATTATCACACCTCGATGAAAGGCTCTCTATGACAGATCATGAATTTGGATTCGAAACACGCTGCCTGCATGCCGGGCAGATCCCGGACCCTGCGACCGGCTCAAGAGCAACACCACTGTATCAGACGGCTGCTTATGTATTTGATGATACAGAACATGCGGCGAGCCTCTTTAATGCCCAGACCTTCGGTAATATCTACAGCCGTTTATCCAATCCAACAACCGCTGTTTTCGAAGAACGCATGGCGTCTCTTGAAGGGGGTCGTGCGGCCCTAGCCGTTGCCTCTGGTCTCGCTGCTCAAATGACAGCCCTGCTAACCCTTTTACAACAAGGTGACGAGCTCGTCTCAGCTAGTACGCTTTATGGTGGAAGCTATTCACAATTCGATATCAATTTCCGCAGAATGGGAATTGAGACAACATTTGTTAACCCGGATGATCCTGAAAACTTTCGAAGAGCCATCACCGATAAAACCAAGGTTGTCTATATCGAGACCATTGGTAATCCCTCCAATAATATTATTGACATTGAAGTTGTTGCGGCAATTGCTCATGAAGCGGGTATACCCTTGATGGTCGACAACACATTTGCTACACCATTCCTGTGCAAACCATTCGAATATGGCGCGGATATCGTTGTACACTCAGCGACGAAATTTATTTGTGGCCATGGGACATCTATCGGCGGCGTCATTATTGAATCCGGTCATTTTCCCTGGGACAACGGCAAGTTCCCCGAGATGGTGGAACCATCCAAGGGTTATCACGGCATCCGTTTCTATGAAACCTTTGGTGATTTCGGATTCATCACCAAGTGCCGGCTCGAAACATTGCGAACGCTCGGCCCGACGCTTAGCCCCTTCAATTCGTTTCTCTTTCTGCAGGGGCTTGAAACATTGCACATTCGCATGGAGCGACATGTAGAAAATGCAGTCGCGGTGGCTAATCACTTGCAGCAGCACGATGCCATTTCATGGGTCAAATACGGCGGCCTTGCTGATAACCCCTACCATGAACTGGCAAAAAAATACTTACCAAAGGGAGCGGGCGCTATTCTCACCTTTGGCATTAAAGGCGGGCAGCAAGCAGGTGTTAAGTTTATTGAGGCGGCACAGTTTCTGAGTCATCTTGCGAATGTTGGTGATGCCAAAACACTCATTATTCATCCAGCATCTACAACACACCGACAACTCAACGAAGAGGAACAGATCGCCGCTGGTGTCATGCCTGATATGGTCCGAATATCGGTGGGACTGGAAAGTATTGAAGATATTCTATGGGATATTGACCAGGCACTTTCAGTCTCACAAAAAGGCTAAATGTTAATATGACAAAGATCAGTAAAAAATCTCTGCCAGGGAATATTAATGATCCCATTTCGGGTGTCGATGTGACCGACGATGAAACCTATCGCCGCTACGATCCAGCCAAAGACCTTAAAGCAGTCAAGAGGATATGGAATGAATGTGGCTGGCTTGCCGAGGAATCAGATGCAGACGCTGTCGAAGGATTCCTGAGTCCTGATGGTCAGGTGTGCGAAACGCTGGTCGCCACCATTGATGGCGAAGCAGAATGTTGTGTACACGGAAACCGTGGCAATATCCAATATCTTGATGAAATACTCTCCCTTGGCGTTGTTGCCGCAGTAACGACCAGTCACGTCTCCAGAAAACTGGGTTTCGCCAAAAAACTCACTGCCGATCTCGTTGCTATTCAGGCTGAAAATGGACTGGAAGTCAGTGCTCTCGGCATGTTCGACCAGGGTTTCTATAATAAAATGGGATTCGGTACCGGTAGCTATGAACATTTTGTGAAGTTTGACCCGGCAACATTGATTGTAGATCGACCTTTTCGCGTACCAAAAAGATTGACCAAAAATGACTTTGCCGCGATTCATAGCGCATTAATGGCACGCGCCGGGTCTCATGGTAGTGCCTATTTGCACTCGAAAAAAATGTTTGAAGCGGAGCTATCGTGGCACGAAAAACCGTTTGGCCTCGGATACTACGATGGACCCGGCGGTACCCTCTCCCACTTTATCTGGGGCGAAATGAAAGGGGAACACGGACCCTATGCCATTACCTTTCGCGCCTATCAGAACAAAGACCAACTGCTTGAATTACTGGCACTGGTTAAGTCGTTAGGTGATCAGGTTCACCAGATCTCAATGTATGAATCTGGCGAACTCCAGATTCAAGATCTTCTGAAGCATCCTTATAGAACGACCCGCGCCACGAGAAACGGAAAATTTGAACAGTCAACCAGCACCTTCGCCTATTGGCAAATGCGAATATTGGATTTAGGTGCATGCCTTGCCAAAACACATCTCAACACAGCCGATGTCACCTTCAACTTGCAACTCAGTGACCCGATCAAAGAACTGCTCCAGGATTCGAAAGGTTGGCAAGGCATTGGGGGTGAATACGTTATTACACTGGGCGCAGAATCCTCGGCAGAATCCGGTAAAAATCGAAAACTACCTACCTTAAAAGCATCGGTCAATGCCTTCAGCCGTATGTGGTTTGGTGTTCAGTCCGCCAGTAGCTTGTCCATAACAGACGACCTTGATGCTGAAACTAACCTGCTCCGCGCACTGGATGAATGCTTACGCTTACCAAAACCACATTTTGGTTGGGATTTTTAGAAATTTAACCTGCCGCGTGGTATCAGCTATGGTATCTGGTTTTGATCATGTTCCATTTACCCAAACGAAAAAGTATCGATTCAACCAGCACACCAAGTCCGTAACGGATAGCACTAAGACCACCGATAGAGGACGCTTCCTCTGCGTAACGCGTGGGGCAAGTGACTTCTCCCACACTAAATCCATGACTGATGACCTGTAACAACATCTGATTGTCAAAAATAAAGTCATCAGAATTGCCTTCCAAAGGTAGAGCACGCAACAACTCACCGCTGAAAGCTCGGTAACCCGTGTGGTACTCCGTCAACTTGTACCCGACACAGGCATTCTGAAAAAATGTCAGAATGCGATTGGCTACGTACTTGTAGCGTGGCATGCCGCCTTCCAGTGCCCCAATCCCCAGTATCCTTGAACCGAGAACACAATCAAACACACCCTCGGCAATCAATGAGGACATAGCGCGTATCAATTTGGGGGTGTATTGGTAATCCGGGTGCACCATTATCACAATGTCCGCATCCAGAGACAGCGCCTTGCTATAACAGGATTTTTGATTACCGCCATAGCCACGGTTATGGTCATGAACCAGGGTGTGTGAAATACCGAGTTCTTTGGATAACCTTGCGGT
>CAZAZB010000347.1:0-4554 GCA_964489485.1 uncultured Pseudomonadales bacterium
CTCATTCAGGCACATGTCCCTGGGTGCTGCGACACAAGCATTTGTAGGCTATGGCTCTATCGCCTGGATGCCTTCCTTTTTGGTCCGAACCCACGATATGAGTTATGGCGAAGTTGGAACAGCCCTCGGCCTTATCATCGGTATATTTGGTGGTCTCGGGACCTTCTTTGGAGGTTATCTAGGTGACAGGCTAGGCAAAGAGAGTGTGCGCTGGTATATGCTTGTCCCAGCAATAGGCTTTCTTATTACTGTCCCCTTCGGATTTTTAGTATTCTCTGTAGACAGTCTGATGCTCGCCCTGATGTTTTACACGGTACCTGCTTTTCTGGTTAATCTTTATACTGGTCCAACATTTGGCATGACACAATCACTTGCGCCACTTGCCATGCGTGCTTCAGCATCAGCTCTTTTACTATTCATTCTAAACATCATCGGTCTAGTGCTCGGCCCAACCACCGTTGGTATTATCAGTGATTTTCTGCAATCCGACGGTCAGATGAATGATGTAGAGGCGCTTCGATACGCGCTTCTGGTGTGCAACTTCGTCTACCTTATATCCTTCGTGAACTACTGGATGGCATCCAAACATCTTGATAAAGATCTTGCGCATTCCAGAACGCTGGAGACCGTGTAATCAACCTGGACCGACAATTACTGGACTTCACATGGGCATACACTGATATTGCTCTCCGTTATCTGAAGCGCTAATTTGGCAGATGCCTGACGACTTCACCCTCTTCCATAAAAATAATCTCCTCTGCAATGTTGGTTGCCAGGTCACCAATCCTCTCCAGATTTGATGAAATAGTGAGACAGGATACTGCAGGCACAACTATCTCCGGATTGTTTGTCATTTCCTGCTGAAGTCTCTGGTAGGTCCTGGCATGCAATGCGTTAAGTTCGTCGTCCATACTTAGAACCTGCCACGCTGTTCGGACATCCCGCCTGACAAGCGCTTCGAGTGACTGGCGTAACATCACGATGCAGATGTTTCCCATTTCTGAAAAATCGAGATCAACACCAACTCGCTTTTGTTTTACCAGAAATTCGACACGCTCTGCAATATTGAGTACCTGATCACCCATTCTTTCCAGATCATTGTTTACTTTTAGAATGACAACCAAAAAGCGCAAATCAACGGCAACCGGCTGATGAAGTGCCAGAGTCTTTAGACACTCTTCTTCAATTTCCACCTCCATGCGGTCAATGTCTTTTTCTCCTGCCTCTATCTCCTCGACCAGACTTAGATCGTAGGTTTCTATCGCCTTAATTGCATTGTTTGTTGCAGTTTCGACCAGATCACCCAGGTCCATGATGTGCCTGCTCAGGCGATCCATATCTCTTTCAAGATGCTTGCTCATATCTTCTCCTTAACCAAATCTTCCGGTGACATAGTCTTCTGTGCGACGACTTGCAGGTCGGGTGAATACCTGTTCAGTAACACCGTATTCCACCAGTACGCCATTCTCCATGAAGGCAGTGAAATCAGACACTCTGGACGCCTGCTGCATGTTGTGCGTAACAATGACAATGGTGTAATTTTCCTTTAACTCAAATAACAGATCCTCAATTCTTGCGGTAGAGACTGGATCCAGCGCCGAGCAAGGTTCGTCCATCAGAATGACTTCAGGCTTCATCGCCAGTGCCCTGGCAATACAAAGCCGCTGTTGCTGCCCGCCTGATAGATTCAACGCTGATTCGTGAAGACGGTCTTTTACTTCGTCCCAAAGAGCCGCCTGTTTTAGTGTTTGTTCAACCCTCTCATCCATGTCACCGGTAAATCCATTGATACTCGGCCCCCAGGCAATATTCCGGTAGATGGATTTAGGAAAGGGATTGGGTTTCTGGAAAACCATGCCGATTCTGAGACGCACCTCAACAGGGTCTGCATCGGCGGCGTACACATCATCTTCCCGAAAGGTGATTGATCCTGATTGTGTAACATTATCAATGAAATCGTTCATTCGGTTAAAGGATCTGAGCAGGGTACTCTTCCCACACCCCGACGGACCAATTATCGCCGTAATTTTCTTTTCATGAATGGCAAGGTCAACATTTCTGACGGCAAGTTCGCCACTGTAACTAATGCAGACATTCCGCGCGGCGAGAATTTTTGAAGTAGAACAACTCATGGATAGACTTTTCCTATTTTCGATTTCCGCGATAGCGAATGTAGACTGCTGTAGCATTCATCATTAAAAGCACGACTAACAGAACGACGATGCCAGCGGATGCAAGTTCATGAAATGCCTCCTGTGGTCTGGATGTCCAGTTATAGATTTGAATAGGCAAGGCCGTAAACTCATCCATTGGACCCGCTGGCACGAAGGCGATATAGGTCAGAGCGCCGATCATTATCAGCGGAGCGGTTTCCCCTAGTGCTCTGGATAGAGCGAGTATGACACCGGTCAATATACCGGACGTCGCCTGAGGCAAGACATGCGCCCAGATAACCTGCCAACGTGTTGCACCCACGGCGAATGCTGCCTGTCGCATGGAGTTTGGTACGGCTTTTATGGCTTCCCTTGCGGCGATAATAATCACCGGCAGGATAAGTAGTGCCATTGTCAGAGCCCCAGCAATGACACTGCGCTCCAACCCCATAAACCTCACAAATACAGCAAGCCCAAGAATACCAAAAACGATTGAGGGGACACCCGCTAGATTTGCGATATTAATATTAATCAACTGAGTAAGTCTGTTACCCGGGGCGTATTCCTCAAGGTAGATCGCCGCTAACACACCCGTTGGAATAGCGAAAACCGCTGTTAGCCCAACCAGCCATAAAGTACCGAATAGCGCCGACTTAATACCAGCCTTTTCTGGAAACCGCGATGGAAAATGATTGAGGAAATCCAGGTTCAGCCAGGGCAGACCAAGCGATGTTACCTGATAAATCAATAGCCCCAGAATGGAGATTGAAAAAAGGGTAACACCGATGCAGAAAGCCTTGAAAGCATAGGCCCGCCTGTGCCGTTGACGAAGATTAGAGGAAAAGTCACTCATATTATTCGTAGACCTCCTGGAAGCGAGTCATCACATAATTTGCAACAATGTTTAGCAGCAGCGTCAAGCTAAACAAAAGAGTCGCAACTGCAAATAGCGTCTTGTAACCAAGGGTTCCTGCCGGTGTATCACCCAGTGAAACCTGAACAATAAAAGCCGTCATCGTTTGAATGCTTTCAAGGGGATTCAAGGTCAGGTTCGGGGTCGCACCAGCGGCTAGCGTCACTGCCATTGTCTCGCCGATCGCACGCGAAATAGCCAGCACAAAAGCAGCGAAAATGCCGGAGAGAGCTGCTGGTAAAACAACGCGGACTGTCACTTCAAAAGATGTAGCGCCCAATGAATAGGCGCCTTCGCGCAAAGCTTTTGGTACGGCCCGTAGTGAATCATCACAAAGGGATGCGACCATGGGTAAAACCATAATGCCAACAACAATCGCTGCAGACGCTGCGTTAAACACCTGAGTCTGTGGTAGGACAGTTTTCAGCAATGGCGTGATGAATGTCAGAGCAAAAAAGCCATAGACAACCGTCGGTATACCAGCAAGAATTTCTAAAACCGGCTTTACGATATTACGCATTCGATCAGATGCAAACTCACTCAGGTAGATGGCGCTCGCTACACCAACAGGAAGCGCAACCGCCGCCGAGCCTACCACGATGAGTAAGGTGCCACTTAACAGCGGCAATATGCCAAAAGACTGTGGCTGGAATAAAGGTGTCCACTTTGTACCAAAAAGAAAGTCCGTGACGGGGACTTCCTGAAAAAAAGCCCAGGTTTCTGTTGCCAGGATCGCGATTACTGCAATGGTTGTCGCAACTGAAATGAAGGCACAAGCGAAAAACAACAGTGTTAGCAGTTTCTCAATGTGCCTTGGCTTTGCTGAAGATAGACGGCTTTTCGACATGATGTGTCTACTAATCTTCTGCGGTCATCAATGTACTCACCAGGTTTTCTCCGTGGTAGGCCGTACCCGACTCTCTGGCATTGATACGTTGCAGTGCTGCTGTATACGTTGTTGCCTGAAGGGGGATATAACCGACCTCCGCGGCCAGGACGCCAGCATTCTCAATATAGAATTGAACAAACTTGTTTACAGCCGGATCATCGAGCGAACTCGCATTAACATAGATAAAAATTGGCCGCGATAGAGGCGCGTAGCTGCCATCGTTAATAGTGACCTCGCTCGGCGCGACCGGTCCGTTGCCGCCATCAACTGCAACAATGTTGAGCTTGTCCTGATTCTCCTTGTAATAGGCATAACCAAAATAGCCGAGTGAATAGAGATCCCCGGCAATTCCCTGAACCAGCACATTGTCGTCTTCGCTGGCGGTAAAGTCGGGCCTCGACGCTTGTTCCTTGCCGTTGATGACTTTTGTAAAATAATCAAAAGTACCGGAATCCGTCCCTGGACCGTAAAGCCTGATTTTTTCCGCAGGCCACTCAGATCTAACATCGCTCCATAATTCAACCTTACTGCCCGGCTCCCAAATTTTACGTAACTCAGCGACTGACATCGATGTTGCCCAGTCGTTATCTGAATTAGTC
>CAZAZB010000348.1:0-4550 GCA_964489485.1 uncultured Pseudomonadales bacterium
AATGATCACCGGTATATGTTTCGTTTCATCACCCCTGCAGATTTGCCGGGTAGCCTGAAACCCGTTCATATCCGGCATGACAATATCCATTAATACAACATCGGGTTGTTCCATTTTTGCCATGGCAACCCCGTCACGACCATTTTCGGCAGTAAGGACCTCGTGACCCAACCCTTCCAACATTTCCTTGAACTGGAATATTTCTGTGGGCGAATCATCGACTACCAATACTTTTGACATCTCTCTTCTCCTTGTCCAAACCCTATCCGGTTTTAACGTGATCCCGAATGGCACTCAGCAGCTCGTCTTTGCTGAATGGTTTGGTTAAGTACTGATCTGATCCCACGATTCGTCCTTTTGCGCGATCAAAGAGACCGTCTTTGCTGGACAACATGATCACCGGAGTTTGCTGGTAGGCACTATTGTTCTTAATCAAGGCGCAGGTCTGATACCCATCAAGACGCGGCATCATGATGTCGACAAAAATGATTGCTGGCTCTGTGTCTGCGATTTTGGCCAGGGCATCAAAGCCATCAATGGCCGTAATGACTTCACAGCCTGCTTTCGAGAGCAGGGTTTCGGCAGTTCGTCTAATGGTCTTGCTATCGTCAATGACCATGACCTTAATGCCTTCAAAATTGTCATCCATTCGCTTTATCCATGGGTTAAACCCCGATTTTCCTTCCTTCTACAACTTTCGCCACATAACCGCTACATGACCACTTCTGGCGGGTTCAATTAGGTTTCTGCTACAGTTCTGATGTAGAGAAACTAGCAAAAATCCATTGCTGCCCGTGAGTTGCAACTTATTTTTTAACACAGTTGTTAAGCTCAATCCATAAGTACCCGACAGTTAAGGGAATTTTGCCACATACTGTTCGAATTCTGGTTTACAATGTTACCGGGATAGTTCGTCGTCGGCAGTTCATCATCGATGCTTCGTCATCAGATGCTTTGTCATCAATAGTTCGCCATCCCAGTATTTAAAAAATTGCGCTAATCGAGAGCATAATGATCACACCATGCCATCAAGCTGAGCAATTATACCGCTAAACCGTACCGCTAAATGAAGAGGTTGTTCGCCTTGAGCATTAAATTTGGGGTCGTTATGGATCCCATCGCAAGTCTTAACCCCAAGAAAGACAGTACCCTGGCAATGATGCTCAGCGCCCAGGACAAAGGATGGGAAATCTATCACATCGAACAGGGTGGACTCTATATCCAGGACGGTGAAGTCTTTGCACATTGCTTTATCGTCACTCTATTCGATGATCTTGAGCATTGGTTCGACATTACTGAGTCCGTCTACATACCTGTCACTGAACTCGACCTGGTCCTGATGCGCAAGGATCCACCTTTTGATATGGAATTTGTCTATTCAACCTATCTGCTGGAGATGGCTGAAAAAGCAGGCACACCCGTTCTCAATCGTCCATCGAGCATCCGGGACTGCAATGAAAAGCTCTTTGCCCTGCAGTTCCCTCAATGTTGTCCGCCACATATTGTGAGCCGCGATCCTGCCACATTACGGGAGTTTCACGCTATTCATCAGAATGTTATTTACAAACCACTTGATGGCATGGGTGGGGCATCAATTTTTCACGTGAAACCGGACGATAGTAATCTTAGTGTCATCATTGAAACCCTGACAGACCAGGGGCAACGACAAACCATGGCCCAGAAGTACATTCCCGAAATAAAGAACGGTGACACGCGTATTCTCATGATTAATGGGGAGCCCATACCCTATGGCCTTGCGCGTGTTCCTGCCTCAGGCGAATCCAGGGGTAATCTCGCTGCGGGAGGCTCCGGCATCGGGCGCGAACTCAATGAGAGAGACCTTTGGATATGTGATCAGGTCTCTTCTGAACTCAAAGCACGTGGTTTATATTTCGTTGGCATAGATGTGATTGGTGATTATCTCACTGAAATAAATGTCACTTGCCCAACCTGTATTCGCGAACTCGATGAGGCATTCGGTTTGGATATCGCGGGTGACTATATTCGCTTTATTGAAAAAGAGATCATTAACCGCGGTACCTGATGGCAACCCTTACCCCGGCAATAAGTTCAGGCGATAGACTCAGTTTTACGGCTTTTCTTGCCCTGATGGTTCACGGGGCGATAATCCTCGGTGTGACATTCACCTATGTGACTCAAAAACCCTCCACTCACACGATGGAAGTGACACTGGCGCAGCACCGCAGTAACAACCGGCCAAACAAGGCAGACTTTCTTGCCCAGTTTAATCAGATGGGTAGCGGTACTATGGAGGAAAAGGCTCTTATTACTTCACCTTCCCAGGCAGACTTTCATGACACGGTTATTAGAGAGACATCTCCCCAGCAACCCTCACAGTCTGCAAAACAGGTCAATGAAGAACAAAAGCCCGTTGTAACGACCACGGGACAGGCACGTCAAAAAGTTGTAGCCAGGTCGAAGCTTGAAACACCCGTGGCGGGAGATAAATCCAGCCTAAACAAGAAATCCCTACTTCAGCGGAGCCTGGAGATCGCGAGTCTTGAAGCCAGACTCGATCGACAACGCCAGATCTACGCCAAGCGACCACGCATAAAACGACTGACCAGCCTTTCAACCGCATCAAGTGTCGATGCCTACTACCTCAATTCATGGCGACGCAAAATCGAGAGTATCGGCAACCTCAATTACCCGGCAGAAGCCCGAAAGCAGAAACTCTATGGCAGCCTTCGCCTGCTCGTCGCGATCTTACCCGATGGCTCACTCCGCGAGGTACAACTATTAGAGACATCCGGGCACAAGGTCCTCGACGACGCTGCCATTCGAATCGTTCGCCTTGCCGCGCCTTATGCGCCCTTTTCCGATGAGCTTCGCCAGACCACTGATGTCCTTGAGATCATCCGAACCTGGCAGTTCAGAAAAAATAGCTCTCTGCGGAGTTACTAGATGGAAGACCCTTCAATGGACTCAAACAGCGACAAGGAAACATTGTTAACGGACAAACTTGTTAGCGACGAATCTCTTAGATGCCAGTTTCTGGTTTCAATGCCAGCGCTTGCGGGAGACTACTTTCAGGAATCTGTCACATTTCTCATTGAACACAATAGTGAAGGCGCGTTCGGACTGGTCATTAATCAACCGCTAGACATTGAACTCGGAAACCTCTTCCCGGAACTTGAGGACATGGCTCAATCGGTCGAACTGCTCGGTGGCGGACCTGTTGAACCTGATCGACTATTTTTCCTGCATTCACCGGATCGCCACTACGAAAATTCAACCCTGATTAATTCAGACCTGGTCTTGTCAACCTCACCCGAATTGATTGAGGACCTGCGTCGAGGCCAAGCACCTGCTAATCTCCTGGCAATACTCGGATATGCCGGTTGGGGTCCCGGTCAACTGGAGAGTGAGATTTTGGCAGATGCCTGGCTGGTCGCGCCATTTAACAGGCAAATTTTATTTTCGACAGATCACAAGAACAAACCAGCATCCACCGCCAGATCCATGGGCATTGATCTAAACCTAATGGGAACAACATCCGGTCATGGGTAAGCTGGTGATGGCCTTTGATTTTGGCTCACAAAAAATCGGCGTTGCAGTGGGCCAACCTATCACAGCATCAGCCACACCCATCGCTATTATTAAAGCAACAAATGGCAAGCCAGACTGGAACCAGGTTCAACAGCTGATAGAGGAATGGCAGCCTGGCACGCTAGTCATCGGGCTACCGCTCAACATGGATGGCTCGGAGAGTGAAATGTCACGCCTGGCAAGGAAATTTGCGCGACGACTCAATGGACGTTTCAACATCCCCTTCGAAATGATGGATGAACGTCTTACTTCATTCGAGGCAAAAGACCGAGGTGAATCTAATTCAGTACCCGCTAAAGATATCGACGATATCGCCGCCAGTTTGATTCTCGAATCCTGGTTTCGGCAATAACCTTTTTGTGTAGAACCCTCAGTGGGGTCTAGTCCTCACCGGATTCCAGTGATAATCCCTGGGTTGTCGTGCTGGCTGCCCGGCTGTGATTTCCACCGGACAACTTAATCATCAATCGCAAGTCATTCGCCGAATCTGCAGAGGCTAATGCAGAGTCATAGCTTATCTCACCATCCGAATAGAGGTTATAGAGTGCCTGGTCAAATGTTTGCATCCCCTGTTCTGTCGATTTTGTCATCACCTCTTTCAGCGCGTGAACATCACCCTTGCGAATCAGATCTGATACAAGAGGTGTGTTAATTAACGTTTCTATGGCAGCGCGGCGCCCTTTGCCATCAATCGTCGGCACCAGTTGCTGGGCTACCATGCCACGAAGATTAAGGGATAAATCCATCCAGACCTGATCGTGTCGATCAGCCGGAAAGAAGTTAATGATTCGGTCTAGCGCCTGATTGGCATTGTTAGCATGCAAGGTTGCCAGGCACAGGTGCCCGGTTTCAGCAAAAACGACTGCATGATTCATTGTTTCCCGTGTCCTGATCTCCCCGATCATAATGACGTCAGGTGCTTGTCTCAGCGTGTTTCTTAAGGCCACCTCGAAGCTAGGTGTATCTACGCCGACTTCTCT
>CAZAZB010000349.1:0-4544 GCA_964489485.1 uncultured Pseudomonadales bacterium
GTTGAGCCTGTCAATTGCCAATGGCGTTCTATTTTTTATCGAAAATATGAACGATACTGCCAGTACAACCTCGATCTTGCCACCCAGGGCAGCCCTCAAAGAAAAGCCTGGTATTGATCTTGCGAGCCTTAACCTATTCGGTCAATCTCAAAAAATCGCAGCACCCTCGACAGTTGATGCGCCGGAAACCAAACTGAACCTGGAGCTACAGGGCGTTTTTCTCGCCGAGCAGGAAGCCAACTCCACTGCGATTGTCGCCGAGAAAAATAAGACAGGTGAACTCTTCGCCATTGGTGACCGGCTGCCCGGCAACGCTGTTTTGGCGGCAGTCCTCACAGACCACATTCTGATTCGCCGGGGCTCGCGGATGGAAAAACTGATGTTCTCGGACAGTGCTTTGCGTTCGTTCGGCACGAGCACTAACGCAGGTAGCGCTGGCTCAGCCGCATCACCATCTTCACAGCCGACAACCCGTTTACAAAGAGTGCGTGAACGCATCGCCCAACGCAATCGTTCCTCCAGCACCGCCAGGAGCACGCCCAAAGCACCGGGTAATTCGCTACGAGAATACATGGATGCAAACAAAGACAAGATAAGAGAGAATCCTGGCGAGCTATTAACCCAATTAGGCATGTCCCCCGTTTCCCAAGGTGCGGCAAAAGGTTATAAGGTCGGAGGAGCTGTTTCTCAAACGGCTCTGATGCAGGCAGGGCTGCAGCAGGGAGACGTCATACTATCAGTCAATGGCAAACCGGTCGGTGATGTGATGAACGATTCGGCCATGATTGAACAGGCGATGGCAAGCAAGCGAGTTCGGGTAGAAGTGCAACGTGATTCCCGACGATTTTTTCTCACGGTTCCGATTCCCTGATATTAACAGCGATTTTCGGAAAGGATGCACTAGATGTGCATCAGGAAGCAATATGCAAGTTAAAGTAGTATCAAGAATGACCAAAGCTCACCGTCTGGCAGGCCTGATCTTCTGCGCCCTTATCCTGATGCCTTTGTCTGGCTTCTCCCAGGAAAATTGGAAGATCAATTTAAAAAATGCAGACATTCGCGAGTTTATCACCCAGGTTTCATCCATCACTGGCAAGAGCTTTATCATTGACCAGCGTGTGAAGGGAAATGTTACCGTTGTTTCGACCACCTCTCTCGATGAAGAAGGTGTTTACCAGCTTTTTATCAGCGTCTTGCGTGTTCATGGCTATGCTGCTATTCCAGCCGGGGCTGTCACCAAAATTGTTCAAATGGTACTCGCCAAACAGAGCGCGAGTCCGCTGGATTTTAATGACAAGATCAACACAGAAGAAATTATAACCCGTGTTGTTGCCATCAGAAATGCACCCTCCGTGGAGATGGTGAAAATTCTGCGACCTCTTATCCCACAATACGGGCATATCGCTGGCCTAACCCAACCCAATGTGCTCATCATCAGCGACCACGCCTCCAACATTAACCGCCTGGTCGAAATCATCAAGCGGGTGGATGTTGCTGATAATCTCGATGTCGCGATCGTAGAACTCCAGGAAGCCTGGGTTGATGACATGGTTACCTTGTTAAAGGAGCTAGCGCCTGATCAAATTGGAAAAAGTGCGAAAGGACCCAACAAGCTGACTATTGTTGCTAATGAGAGAACCAATAGCCTCGTCCTCAAGGGAGAAAAAGAAACAGTCGCCAGAGCGAGGTTGCTTATCGAGAAACTGGACGTACCGGCCAATCGTTCCGGCAGTATCCAGATTGTTCGACTCGATCACGCCGATGCCAAGGCGATGGCAGAAATATTGAATAATATTGTTTCGGATAATAGTAGCAAGGACAAACCCGGGAAAAATGTTGATATCAGCATCCAGGCAGACGAGGCACTTAATGCGCTTGTGATACGGGCTGACCCTTCTACCATGCTTGATCTGCGGGAAATTATTGCCAGTCTCGATGTGCGAAGACTACAAGTATTAATCGAAGCCGCCATAGTGGAAGTCTCGACGGACTTCACGCGAAAACTGGGTACTGAGCTTTTTATTGGCGATGCATCGAGCAGCACGACACCCATCGGTCTGACAGCACCCTCCGGCACCCTGGCGCAGTTGCTACAGAATCTGGCCCTCGGAACACCATCGACGACTCCTGTCAGCCTCGGCGATTCACCGCTGATTGCAGGTGGCAAAATTAGTAATAGCGGAACCAGTTTTGCCTTTATCGTCCGGGCACTCGCATCCAATGGAGATGTTAATCTTTTATCAACACCTAGTATCACCACCATGGACAACGAAGAGGCCAAGATCGTTGTCGGTCAAAACGTACCCTTCAGAACAGGTTCAACAACGACTGGCAGCAATGGTGCCAACAATCCTTTTACAACGATTCAACGCGAAGATGTGGGCTTAACACTGGAAGTGACGCCGCACATCAACAAGGGAAACCTGGTCCGATTGAAGATTCATCAGGAAGTATCGGAAGTTGACCCAGGTAGCTTGTCAGTCATTGGTGCCGATGCAGCAGCAGACCTGATAACAAACAAACGTACGATTGATACAACTATTCTCGTTGACGATGGCGAAGTTATCATCCTTGGCGGTCTAATCCGCGACAAGGAATCAATCAGTACTTCTCGGGTCCCAATACTCGGCAGCATCCCACTTTTAGGATATCTGTTTAAGAGTGAAACAAAATCGATGGAAAAGCAAAACCTGCTGGTGTTCCTGCGACCTACCGTGCTCACCAATAAAGAAGACATCAAACGGGAAGCCAGGCGCAAGTACAATGGTATTTATGAAGTCGAGATTGAAGGCACTGACCCTGTTGAAAAACTAAACGATCTTTTCAATGGCGGTACTTGAACAACTTCGCAGCATTCAATTCAGGCTGACCAGGCGACTTCTGAGTGCCTGGATAAAGCCTACTGTCCTGGGCTGCGACGCTGATACGCTTGGTATCACTGCCAATGAGCCTGTCTGCTACGTATTACCTTTTCGCTCAGTTGCCGATCTGATGGTTATTGATAAGGCATGCGAAGATGCCGGTCGCCCAAAACCAACTGATGCTATTCATTCTCTTGATGAGAAAAGAGCCATCTTTTTTCTGGGCCATCCAGAAGGTCGATTTGGCAGAAAGACCCAGCGGCAACAATCAGAACGAATGCTCAGACTGGTAGACTACCAACAACAGTTTGATGGTGCAATCAAGCTGGTGCCGGTTTCCCTGTTCTGGGGCCATCAGCCTGAACAGGATAAATCGTTCATCAAATTACTGCTGTCTGAAAACTGGACAGTGACAAGCCGCTTTAAAAAGTTATTGGCCATTGTTTTCCACCCAAACCACATACTGGTCCAGTTCAGCAAACCCATCAACCTTAGAGATCTGATCACGGAGGATAGCGACCAGGAAAAGCAGGTTCGAAAACTACTTCGAATTCTTAGAGTTCATTTCAACCATCAGAAACAAGCGATTCTTGGACCAGACCTTTCGCATCGGCGCACGCTGATCAATACCATCATTACCAGCAACGACGTTCAGGCAACTATCATCCGGGAGTCAGAAAAAAAGGATGTCTCCCCCGTCGACATAGAAAAAACAGCCATTGCCTACGCCAACGAAATCGCTTCACACCAATCCTACCGGGTCATTCGCTTCTTCCATGTCCTGCTGAGTTGGCTCTGGAATAATCTCTATGATGGCATTAACGTCAATCATATTGATCGCGTTAAAAACCTTGCCCAGTCTCATGAGATAATTTACACCCCGTGCCACCGAAGCCACATAGACTATCTGTTGTTGTCCTATGTGCTCTACCACAACGGACTCACACCGCCTCATATCGCTGCAGGAAAAAATCTCAACCTGCCCATCATAGGAACACTCCTAAGACGCGCCGGTGCTTTTTATATGCGCCGCTCTTTTCAGGGCGACGCCCTGTACAAGGCGGTGTTCGACGAGTATTTGCATCAAATGTTCATCAAGGGATACTCTGTGGAGTATTTTATTGAAGGAGGACGAAGCCGAACCGGGCGGACGCTGAACCCACGGACCGGCATGCTAAACATGACCTTGAGTAGCTTCCAGAAAGACTCATCAATGCCTATCTGTCTCATGCCGGTCTACTTCGGCTACGAAAGAGTACTTGAGTCCTCGACCTATATGAACGAACTCGCGGGGAGAAACAAAAAGACCGAATCAGTTTTTGATATTTTCAAAATATTTAATTCATTCAAACATTCATTTGGCCAGGTCACCGTTAATTTTGGCGAGCCACTGCTGTTGGACAAATTCCTGGACGTGGAGCTACCGGGCTGGTCCAAAGCAGACAACAGTACCGGTCTATCCAAAGCCTGTTCAAACCTTGCAACGGAGATGGCGACCAGAATAAACAGTGCGGCTGCAATTAACGAGGTTAGTCTCGTGGCCACAGCAATTCTTTCCACTCCTCGCCAGACCATTGAAGAAAAACATCTACTGGACCAGGTAGCATTGTTAGCAAATATCGCACGTTCCCATGGGCTGTGGGCAGGACCATTTTTTTCGGGGTCGCGCGGAACCGTTCGTCG
>CAZAZB010000350.1:0-4497 GCA_964489485.1 uncultured Pseudomonadales bacterium
CATCCGATTGTTGATTGATCTGGTACTCAAAACTGGTTTCGAGGATATCCTCAAAAAAATAAGCAAACGGGGAGTCGGGTCTGTCGACCAGATCTATCGGCGTTAAACCATATTCTTCCCAATCCTTGGGTTCCACCCGGACCAGTCGATAAGCCTGTTCCAGTAGCAGCGGTAATAATACTTCCTTATAGTTTTCACCAAGATAGTCACAATGATAGAGCCGCCGATAACACAGTAGCTCATGCATTTCTATTTCCGCTTCTTGTTCACCGCCTTTTTCGAGATGTTCGAGTGCACGCTCAAGCAGCTTGTTGACCTTATCGTTACTTAGTTCAGTGCCGTATTGAAGACAGTAGGCTAAAATTTCCGCGCCGGGGTTTGCCAGGAACTTGTCAGTACACGACCAATTGGCGTCGTATTGCCACCAGGGCGCATGTGGTGCTTTGTTGCTTTGTTTGTTGATGGTTGGCCAATTATCTCTCAGGAATTGTTTCGCCAGATAACTCATCGTTGGTGCAACGAGTGGGTGATCGGTAGGGGTCTTGATCTCATTCATTATTTGTAGGGCGACTGTGGTGCAAATAACTGTCGAGTAATCCGTTCGCAGGTCATGTTCCAGCCCGTAACCATAACCGCCATCGTCGTTTTGATATTCCTTTAGGGCACTTAACACCTGTTCCTGATCACCATCGGCGAAATGGAATGCATATCGCATTCGTTGCAGGTTGTTGCCGTTGTTCGCAATAAAATACGCTGCCCGTTTCCGGGCAGCAAATGGCAGCTGGCTCGCCATGTTCTGGGTTCCTGTTCTGGAAAGAATGTGTGGAAGATAGAAGGATTATAGACAAGCCATGCTGACAGCCTTGTGTCAGGAGTCTTTATATTGATGGAGCTTCAATAACTTCGTCCTAAATGAGTTGAAGTTGTAGCAATTTCTGATTAACGGACAAGCCCGCCAGCTAGTACCTGCCTGTAAATGCAAATTACTCTTTCCTTGTAAACCCCATTATTCTCTTGATGGTGCAAGAGCAAGCATCAATGAATGTATGAATTTGGCGTCAATAGAATAGACTATGTCTTAAGAATTCAGGTGATCTGATCAATGAGTATTAAAGCCACACCATCTTTCTCACTAAAGGATCAACTGTTCAATACGACGACAGTGCGCCAATTATCACAAGGTCTGGCTGAGGCCTATCCAAAATTCCAGTCCAAAAAATTTGAAAAGGCCGTACTGGCTAAATTTGCGAAGCTGGAGTTGAAAGAACGTATTCACTGGATGGTTCTAAAACTTGAGGCGTTTCTCCCGGCAGATTTCCCGCAAGCGATAAAGATTCTTCACGAAAGCTTGCCAACGCCTCTGGACCCAACGCTGAAGGATGATGACTATGGTCATTTCATTTGGGTCGTGCCGGGCGAGTATGTCGCAAAGCATGGCTGTACAAAAGAACATCTCAGTCAATCATTGGCATTTCTTGGTGAAGCGACAAAGAGGTTTAGCTCGGAAGGTGCGATCAGACCATTTCTAAATCAATTCCCGAAAGAAACAATGGTATTTATTCTCAACTGTGCCAAAGATTCAAACTACCATGTTCGCCGCCTCGCGTCTGAGGGAATCAGGCCATTTTTACCCTGGGCCGAACGAACAAACATTGCAGCGCCAGAAGTGATAAAAGTCCTGACCAGGCTACATGCCGATGAAACTCGATATGTGACTCGTTCCGTTGCAAACACGCTGAATGACATATCGAAAATTGATGCGATGTTAGTAATTAGTACGCTACAGGGTTGGCGTGACAGAAAAACACAAGCCACCGCCGAACTTGAATGGATGACTCGTCATGCGCTGCGAACACTGTTAAAGCAGGACCATCCACAGGCGCTGGAAATGTTCGGTTATTCCATAGCGCCAAAATTTAAAATGACGGATATTGAATCCAGCGGCAAGGTAATGGTGGGTGACAGTTTTCTCTGGCGTTGCCGTGTTAAGTCGTTAGTGCCTCAACGCCTGAAAATTACATTGTGTGTTCACTACCTGAAAGCAAACGGCGGCCATTCCAGAAAGGTGTTCGCTGTAAAAGATAGCAAGTTTTCGAAAGATCAGGAAATGGTCATCACCAAAAATCTACCATTTAAACCCATCACGACCAGAGTCATGTACCCCGGAACGCACTATGCAGAATTGTTAGTCAATGGTGTTAGCAGGGGCAAGAGGTTATTTGAACTTCGTGTAAAGGAATAATTGTGATTGGCTTTAATACTTTGATCGCAAACAAATCATTGTTATCAAAAACCCTGTCTAAATACGAAGTAAACCTGGCATGGGTTATCTTAAAACCGTCTCCCTGCTTGTTTGCGGCAATGTAGGCGTGCTGAATCCTATATTTTGAAAAATCTAACATTTTTAAAGAGTTGGGCTCTACTTTGCTTGACATGAGTTCGCCATATTCAATTCCGTAAGAACCATCAATATAGAACAAGATCTTTAGAGGATAGGCGTCCATAAGGAACACTGCATATCTATCGGTCATCCGTGGTTTCCATGCCCCATTATATTGTTCGCGGAATTCGTCAATTTGACTGGACCATCGCTTCCCACTTAACTCTGTGTGCTTTCCGATAAAAGCGTTGTAATTTCCCATGCGAAAGTCGTTATATACTTCGCTATAGAAGGTAACTGATGGGTTGTTGAGCATGTTTACTTCTTGCCGATTGATGAGATTGGCACCTGCTATAGTCCCATCGAACAAAAGAGATACGCCTTCGCCTTGTATTTTTCCTTCAGGGACACGCGTGCTTCCCAACTCATATTCATAACGTCGTTTCGGGTTGGTAATTTTAGGCGAAGGATCTAATCTGTTGTTCACGTACACGAGTTTGATTAAGCTAAGCAAGTAGTTGCTGTTGTTGATTGCAAATTTGTTGTTAGCTTCTTCCAGAGGAAAATTGATTCCGAATATCATCCGATCGCTAGAGGGCTCGTCTGGAACATTCGCCCGCCAGATGTAAAAGTCAGAATTTTGCAAACAAACTTTTGCGATCCACTCGACACTTTTTAGGTTGTCATAGCCGTTCACATAATGGTTCGCTAGTTGTACATAGGATTCTAGTGAATCGAAGGTCCCGTCAATGATATAAGTGTAGGCCTTCGCATATTCCTTTTCTCTGAGTGCTCTAATATATTCGACAAATGCCCGATCATTCCCTTGAAGTGAACCAGAATCAAGTAAGCTAATATTGCTATTGTGTCGCACCTCTGTGAATTTGATTAACAGTGAAGTGGATACCGTGGTCAGTGCATCGTCGAGGAACATCGGGACGGGATAGACGGCTGCCATACCATTATCGCAACCGTCGCGAGCAGTTACATTCAGTGAGCAACCAATGGTCAGAAGTATTGTTAGAGACAAAGTCCTAAACATCAGAAAGGATTTCCGATTACGATGGTGGAATAAAGCTTACAATAAATATTTGGGTCGGAGTAAAATTAACTTCGGCTAATTCTACTCCGGCCCAATTATTCTTTTGAAAACGATACGATGAAAGTAACTATTGCCAACAACTTGATTTGCCCGCTGGACGGTGAGCGGTTACGCAGTAGCCAGAAACAGTGGGTCTGCCCCGATGGACATAGTTTTGATGTTGCCAGACAGGGGTACGTCAACCTGCTACCCGTGCAGAATAAACGCTCGAAACATCCTGGTGACAGCAAAGCGATGGTGGCTGCGCGAACGAAGTTTCTGGCGTCGGGCGTGTATCAGCCTGTTGCTGCACGGTTGGTAGAAATAGTGAAGGAACATTTTGATACAGATGCCGCCATCAATCTCCTTGATGCAGGATGTGGTGAAGGCTATTACACGCACTACCTCTTGCGGCAACTCGCGGAAATGGATGGCTGTGGTGAATTGTCGATTACCGGTATTGATATATCGAAACCGGCGATTATCGCAGCGGCACGCAGAAGTAGAGACATTGCCTGGTTGGTCGCTAGTAACCGGCAGATCCCGGTGCTGGAAGAAAATATAGACCTTATTCTGTGTTTGTTTGGATTTATGAGTGCGGAAGGGTTTGATCGTGTGCTGAAATCACGAGGCAAGATATTGTTGGTTGATCCTGGCCAGGAGCACCTTAAAGAATTAAGGGACGTCATCTATGCGCAGGACAAGACAGCTAAATCACTGGCGACAGATGTTGACACTGAAGCATATTCGATAGTTGACAGTCAGCGGCTGACATTCAAAACCGGGATCATCAATCAATCGCAGATTGATAACCTGTTGTTCATGACACCGCATCGTTTTAGAGTGAAAGAGCAGGGCAAGGAAGCTGCCGCCAGATTGCAGAAAATTGATCTGACTGTAGATATCATGTTTCGGCTATTAGAAAAGAGTCAGTGTTGATGTCTAAGGTACATCTGATTAAGCTCGGACGCCGAACCGCTCTTTCCGCCAGTACCGCGTTAGCGCCCTTCAGGCAAACCTCGCGAATTTAAGGCAT
>CAZAZB010000351.1:0-4476 GCA_964489485.1 uncultured Pseudomonadales bacterium
CAACAAATTGTTAAATAAACAGTAGAATTTGTTAGAAGACACATGCGCAACAATAAAGGAGAAACTCGGCGATGCCTGAGGTAGAACAAGTGAAATTCGTGCTGCGGTTGCCACCCAGCCTACACAAGAAAATTAAGCGGCGAGCTAAAACCAACAATACATCCATGAACAAGGAAATCACCAACATCCTGAACGAATCATTTAGTTCTGCTACCACAGATAAAGTGCTGAGTGATCTGGTCAGGAGGCTGGAGAAGAAGAAAGTCATTTAAACTGGTCTGTAATAGAAACTCGCCTGTACGAACCTGCTTGTATTAAAAGTAGCTGGAAATAACAAGCAGTTGAAAATGGCTGGCGCTTGCCTCACTATCTTTTCATCACTGGGAGAGTATTGATGGCAGCACTTACGCATCCGCTGGTTTTGGCATATCAGCAATGGAGTCCTCGTTCTGCAAAAATCATGGAGCGCGGAAGGCGTGTTTTCCCGGGCGGCGATACCCGGGCTAGCGCACATTTCAGTCCCTATCCGCTGGTGATGGAGCGTGGGCATGGATGTCATCTATATGATGTCGATGGCCACGAGTTCATAGACTTTATGAACAATTTTACATCTCTCGTCCATGGACACGCCCATGAACAGACCGTAGATGCCATCACACACCAGGCGCCACTGGGAACCGCCTATGCAGCACCCAGTGAGCCTCAAATCGAATTGGCTGAGCTGATCGTTTCTCGTATACCTTCAATCGAACAGATGCGATTCTGTAGTTCAGGCAGTGAGGCAACGCTTATGGCGCTGCGCTGTTCCCGTGCCGCCACGGGAAGACAAAAAATCATGAAGATGGAAGGCGGATACCATGGCAGTTATGAACTCGCGGAAGTCAGTCTTGTGCCGGTTCCTGATCAGCGTGGTGAGATAGATCATCCAGCTTCACTGGCGGTTGATGGTAGTTTTCCAGACAGTGTGTTGGCCGATACTATTGTCTGCCCTTACAACGAGCCTGCGCTGGCGCGGTCTCTTATTCAGGAACATGCCTCGGAACTTGCTGCGGTCATCGTTGAGCCGATTCTGGGTTCAATGGGGATGGTTCCGGCAACCACAGAATTTCTACAGGCGCTGCGGGAGGAAACTCAGAAGCACAGCATCGTGTTGATATTCGATGAAGTTATTTCGCTTCGACTCAATAACAATGGCGCGCAGAGCAGGCACAATGTCATACCGGACCTAACCTGCATGGGTAAAATCATCGGTGGCGGGTTACCGGTCGGTGGTATTGGCGGAAGCCAGGCGTTAATGAGCGTGTTTGATCCAGATGCCAAAGAAACTGTGATGCACGCAAGCACTTTCAGCGGTAATGCCATGACAATGGCAGCGGGTCTTGCGGCGATGTCGGCATTAAATGAAGAGGAGATTGACAAGATTAATACGCTGGGTTATCGCTTGCGTCAGGGGTTCAATGGAATCCTTAACCAATATGGCATCAGAGGGCAGGCAATTGGCGAAGGGTCCTTAAGTAATATTGTTTTTAATGATGCACCCATTCACGATGCCCGCGATTCCATGTTGGGCATGACAGGTGCCGGGCATATCAGCAGTCTGCTTCATCTTGGAATGTTACGGCGTGGCATCGTCTCTGCCAGTCGCCTGATGTATTGTTGCTCCACCGCCATGAGGGAAAACCATGTTGACCAGGCCATTACTGCCCTGAGCGAATCCCTGGGAGAATTGCGCCCGGTCATTGAAGCTGAAAGACCAGAGTTGCTGATCTAGAATCCATCGGTAGAGGTCAGGCTCAAGATACTTCGGCCAGTTCTTTTCCTGGTTTCCGTGCCGCAGTGCTGTGTTTACGTTGCTGTTTCTGTGCAAGTGGAACCGTCCTCAGGCATTGGCGACAGCATCAGGTCACCAGCAGTTGACTATCGATTTACGCAGAAGTGATGGCTCGGATTTGCACACCTGATTGTGCTTAGGCTATTGTTGGCGGTGAACAATATATGCCAGATGGGGTTGATGCATGTCTTCAGCACAAATTCAAAGAAGCGCAGAAATGTTAGCGCCACCTATTCAGTTGAGACAGGCCTTCCCTGATGCGAATGTCATCATGGCATTGATCGATAAAGGGGAACCCTACAAGACCATTACGGCTGTTCAGAAAAACCCGCCAAATGACAATACGCCGGGATGGTTTCGTAATTTCTGGGCACTCGGCGGCAAGGTACTGTTTGAAGGGGCAGAAGAGGCCTTCCATAATCCTGCGTTTATAGACGCGGCAAAAGAAAGTTTTCAAGCGGAGGTTATCCTTCCTTTGACAATGATGACGAATCTGAATGTTCCTGCACCTGCATCACCTCCACATCTGGATCTACCCTTCTTTCGTGGTGCGCATCAAAGAGAAATTCCCAGCTGGATGCTGGCACCCATGGGCTATTCGCGTTTATTTCAGGAGTGGGCTATTCCAGTTGCCTCGGCGATTAGCTGGTTCTATGAAGGAGAAGGGGGTGATTTTGAGTATTGGCCAAATGGCTTTAGTGCACCATCAAGTTCTGTCAAGCCCCCCTATTCAAATTCGTCAGTGCTGGCGGATAACGAGTATATGTATCACCGGGTCGGCGCCATGGGGGCAGAAGGCGATTATTTGTCACAAGGAATATCCAGTGATGCGTTATTACATAGAGATGCTGATGGTTGGGATATTCGACAGGATGGGACATCAATCCGGCATTATCAATCAGATCAAATCCGCATATCGATATTGTGGAAAGCATTCTGTTTTAAGGACCAATATGCAGCAGATCTGTACGCTGACCCTGAACATAATCTCACGCCGCAGCAGGTGGTCGATATATTTTGTCGTGATCTCCAGCGTAGGAACATTTCCTTGCATGAACCCACTGATATCGAATCTGATCAGGAATGGATGTCGGTGATTCAGGATAGTTACCCGGCGCCGGATGGCGAAGCCTATTAGCACCCTGTATGGGAACAGTACCGGGGAAAGAATACCGGGGAAAGATGATCTCGCACGCAAGACCTGAGCCTCAGCCAGAGAGCCTCAGCCAGAGAGCCTCAGCCAGATAGAGCCTCAGCCAGAGAAAGCAGGCAAGGCAATGCCGAGGATGATCCCACCGACAATCGCCAGAACCCCTGTCATTCTAACCATCATGGGTACCCAGGATTTAATCGTTTCTCCGTTCTCTGCAGCCAACTCTTTTACTTCGATGTAGGGTGTGGGAGCGCGGCGGTACCAGCCGATGATTTGCACTGCCTGTCCATCAAACTTGTTTCGCCTGAAGATGCTGAAGAAAAATTCCCAAATCGCCAGGGGTTGGCGATAGTCCAAAAATATGATGCCAGTTTTGTCACGAATGACAAAATCCTCCGAGAATAGATACCCGGGTATACCTCTTCCAATCACGGTGCCTTTGACCTTACAGGGGACAGGTCTCACCGCAGAGACTTTTACCTTTTTTAGAAGACCGGAGATTGCCGACCTCGGAAAGAAGTCATTTTTATAAATGTATTGCGCTTTTATCAGAATAGCAACGCCAGATAGAACGAGAGAAAGAGGTAGATAGTTGCTCCCGCCGCCGAGGAACATTGAGTAGCCTGTAAAAATACTACCGATAATAAGCGGTATCCAGGGAAGGGCAAGAATTGTGAGGTCCAGAAAAAACTCATCCCAGTAGGATTCTGGCTGCTCATCATCAAATTCAATGAAGGGTTCGAGACCTAGATGCAACGAAAGATCTGACAAGGCCAGTAGTCTTTTGGCGACCAGGGGATGGGTTGAATGAAGCTCGTACCACTTCGCCCAGGGATTCCACATATCCCAGCGCATGGCGTGCTTTACGCCGTCTTTATTGAGCAGTGTCGTATCGTCGTCATCAAAGCCGGAGATAGCCAGGCGCTTTGCGGCGTTCGCGTTAAAAATACCAAGAGCGCCGATGGCGTCGAAGCGGCTGTCTCGGTTGCGAACGTCTTCCTCGGTTTTACTGTGGTCACCACCTGCAAGGCCATAGGCTATTTTGACCAGGGCACTCGCCAGTGTTGAAGGATTCCCGGTGTATTGCCCGGCGAATCGATCAGCGTGGTATTCTCGATTTCGCGACAACCAGAGAACAATGTACTCACTGGTGATATACAGAACATAGGCACCGAGGGCGACGAACAGGTTCCCATTGCTACTTGAGTTGCTACTTGATCTTTGGTTGTTGCTGTTCCCTGTGATCATTGCGCGGTAAATATAATAAAGAACCATGGGCACGAGTTGCGCCAGGGTCATCACCAGCATGTCCCAGTGAACCGCGTGGCCAATCTCATGGGCGATGACCGCATTGACTTCATCTTCGTCTAACAGATCAAAAATACCTGCTGACAGGATAATTCTTGCGTTTCCCGGAATGTGCCCGTAAGTAAACGCCTGGGGAGCGCCATCGTTAATAATCCCGAAGCGGGGTGCGGCAAGTTTCTTTTCC
>CAZAZB010000352.1:0-4461 GCA_964489485.1 uncultured Pseudomonadales bacterium
CCAGGTTTCTGTTGGGCATATTCAAAGACTTGATGGCACCGGTGAATAATCTGTATGGAAACCCTCTTGCCATTAAAACCCTTTTTGATACCCGCGGTCAGAGTCTTGCCAGCGGTCTGAAAAACTTTCTGGATGACCTGAAACACAATCATGGTTATCCCGCAGTGGCAGACCGAAACAGCTTCGTGCTTGGCAAAGATGTTGCAGCGAGCACCGGTGCTGTCATCTACCGGGATGATGTATTTGAATTGATGCAATATGAGCCGACGACTAAAACCATTAGCGAGATGCCTTTCCTCTACGTGTTTAGCCAGGTAAATCGATTTTATCTAGGTGACCTCACGCTAGACAGAAGCCTGTTTCAGGAACTCCTGTCACAAGGCATACGGGTATTTGCCATCAGTTGGCGTAACCCCACGGTAGAACACAAAGATTGGAACCTCGATAAATACGCGTCCTCTGTCGTGAATGCTATCGACATCATGCGTGACATTAGCGGCATCGATAAGGTCAATGTGATGGGGCTTTGCGCTGGTGGTATTACCACGGCGACTGCTCTGGGACTGTTACGAGCACGGGAGGTTGATACTGTTAATTCCCATTCTCTTTTTGTCAACATTCTGGACAACCGCCCTGAGGATAGCGATTTTGGCCTATTTGTTTCTGAAAGATCCATAGAAGTCCAAAAGGCGCGGGTTCAGGCCAAGGGAATCTTTGATGAAAAAGATGTGTTTGAAATGTTTGCGATGCTAACGCCTGAAGAGAGTGTCATGGCTTTCTATCGAGACAACTGGCTACTGGGCAAGCCACCGCCTGTTCATCCTTTACTATTCTGGTCCATGGACTACACTCGAGTACCCGCAGGTTTGCAATGCGATTACCTTGATCTGGCCTGGCAAAATAAACTTGCCAAGGGCGACCTAAAAGCCGCCGGCAAAAGAATTGACCTATCAACGATAGAATATGATACCTATATCATGGCAGGTAGTACGGATCATATTACGCCCTGGCGAGGCTGCTACAGGACGACCCAACTTTTTGGTGGCAAGGTAGAATTTGTGTTAACTAACCAGAACCACACACAAACCATCAGCAATAAGCCCAACCCATATATGAAGTACTGGATGGCAGAAGAGCTGCCGGAGGATCCGGAGCAATGGATACAGCTTGCAGAGGAATACACAGGCTCATGGCGTGAGCACTGGATCGGTTGGCTAAAGGATCGGTCCGGGAAAGAGATAGAGGCAGTTACCCAGATGGGTTCAGAAGACTACCCGATCCTGGATTCGGCCCCTGGACGATATGTTCAGGAATAGTGAGGTTAACAATGCTCCAAATATTAATGCTACATAAATAAACAAGGCAAACGAGGAAGCTATGGCGACATATATTATGCTCAGTACGTTGACAGATGAAGGCCGAAAGACGTTAAAAGCACGACCTGATCGTCTGCAAGAAGTAAACAAGGAAGTTGAATCAATGGGCGCAAGAGTGACCGCGCAATACGCCGTCATGGGAGGCTATGATTTTGTCAATATCATCGAAGCACCCACCAACGAAGTGATGGCGAGGCTTACTGTTGAGTTAGGGGCCAGGGGCACTATTCAAATTACAACATTACCAGCTATTGATATTGGTGATTTCGTGCAGATGCTCGTGGGCATCTCGGATGGTGACAAGAAATAGGAAAACACCATGCCTGCCTATGTCCTGTTGTCGCGATTAAATAGCCAGAATCAAAAAGAGATCGTTAAAGATCCTACCAACCTGATGAATGTTCGTGAAACGCTGGAAGAATGGGAAGCAACCATTCTAGCTGATTTTCACCTGCTCGGCCGCCATGATCGCTGCACCATATTTGAGGTCTCTGACAACTTCCGTGCGCAGCGTGCTGTATTGAATCTGGAAGCCACCAGTTCACCGGATTCGATGCTACTGCCTGCTATTGATTTGCCATTGTTTCAGCGAATGGTCAAACAGGAAATTAGAACCGAAGGACCTCATACCTGGCAGGTTCAATGGTGGGCAAAATTCCTTCGTTTAAGCTTCCGTTGGTATCACTATAACCGATGGATTAACAAATATTGTAAGCCGCTGACCACAACAGGCAAAGAGAATTTCGATCAGATTAAGGGGCCTTGTATTGTTGTTGCAAATCACACTAGCCATTTTGATGCTCTGGCATTGTTTTGCTGCTTACCCCAGAAGATCAAATGGAGCATCTACTTCGGCGCAGCGGCAGACCGCTGGTTTCTGAAAGATGGAGGAGGGCGGAAAGATCTTGCTTTGCAACCCTGGTACAACTCTCTTATTGGTGGCTCATTTCCAATTCGGCGTGGCGGTGGATCAAAAACCCTAGACTATTCGAAGTGGTTGTTGGATGAAGGTGCGAATCTTGCCATCTTCCCGGAGGGAACGCGGTCCACAGGCAGGCACATGGCACATTTCAAGCATGGTGTCGCGTTGTTAGCTTTAGAGAAAAAAGTGCCCGTGGTTCCAGTTTACCTCTCCGGTCTCTCAAAGATCAGACCTAAAGGTTCAAGGGAAATAACACCCGGACCCTGTCATGCCCATATACAAGCGCCAATCTACTTCCCCGACGACACCAGTGTGCCTGATGCGACGAAGATGGTTTATGACTCACTCAATACCGTTCATAAAAGGGTTTTGGAGAATGGTCCTGAATCTGGTGAACACGATTGGAAGGCAGGGTAAATTCTGTTCAGGGTTCGGTTTGCACCAGATCGAAAGCGAAGAAAGAAATTCAGACCGTCTTTGACAGCCATTCCAATAGATCCTTCATCACCAGGTCCCGATTAGTCTCATTCAGCATTTCATGGCGGCCATCTGCGTAAAAATGAGTTGTTACTTTTAAGCCATGCTCTCGGTAGAGTGCTAACAGTCGGTTGATGTTCTTCAGTTCATTGTGTACAGGATCCGCTGTTCCTGAAAACAGATAGATGGGAAGGTCAGTGGGTATGCTCGCAACTGAATCCGGTCTCCAGTTAGCGCGTTCCGCCTCAAATAGATCGCAGACACTGCGCGGGCAAGGTACAAATCCGCACAAAGGATCGTCCACATACTGCTGTACTTGCTCACGGTCTCGTGAAAGCCACTCGTATCCGGTAGCATCCGGTTCCATTTCAAAGTTTTTGTTCGAACTTCCAAATAAAAGCGTTTGCAGAAGTGCACTGTCGTTCTGTCCACCGACACGCCATCGCTCAAAACGTGCGATGGTATGCACCAACCACATCTGAAAGCGGTTTCCGGCACCGGGTGAACCAGAAAGAATGGCTGCATCTATAGATTCACCATGCTGCGAGAGATATTGCTGTGACATCATCGAACCCATGCTATGACCAAATAGTACAAATGGAAGGTCTGGGTAGATAACCTTCCGTTCTTCGATAATCTCAGCGAGATCAGTGATGGTTCTGTTCCAACCATCTTCACCAAAATCGCCCAGAACCTTAGCTGTTTGTCCATGAGCGCGGTGATCATTTGCAGAAACGGCATAACCTGCTTCTGCAAGAGTGTTCGCGGTCCAGTCATATCGACCTGCGTGTTCACCCATTCCATGAGCAATATGAACAATAGCTTTAGGCTCACCAACGGCTTGCCATTGATAACAATGTATATTTGTACCGTCATCTGCTGTGACTTGATAAGTCTCCACTTACAAATCTCCAGTCGCCAGTAACTTGTCGATGACCTTCGCCACACCATCTTCTGTGTTGGCGCTGGTGACCATCGTTGCAGCAGACTTTATTCTATCCTCCGCCTGTCCCATGGCGACCGATGCACCGGCAATTTCAAACATGGATATGTCATTCTCGGCATCGCCAAAAGCAATTACATCGGCTGGAGCAATGTCCAGATATTGACAGGTAGACAGGAGTGCCTGACCCTTGTTGGCTGCCTTGGCCGTGATTGTCAGGATCAGCTTGCCTGTCGGTCCAATTGAATCATAGATATTGACGCTATCAGCGAAACGGTCTTTTAGCTCGGATTTAATCCTGGCGATGACTGATGACCCCTGAATGGTTGCGATGCGCGGTAGTACCGATTCAGTCCCAACCAGAGTCTGTACCCATTTTAATTCTTCAGGAATTTGCGACGGGTCCGGTTCACCTTCCAGCTTCAGCAGGGTGTCGATATCCGTTGTTACAGTCACAATGCATCGCCCTGAATCACACATGGGGTAGAGTTCGGTGACAAAATCCAGGGGAAGACGATGATCGAATATGTCTTTATCTTCATCGGGCAAGTACACCTGGGCGCCACTGCAAGCGATAACCGGCGCGGTAATGCCGATTTCAGCTGCGATACGTTCAGCCATCTGCCGCCATCTGGCCGTCGCAATAATAACTTTAATACCAGCTTTATTTGCCTGACTGACGGCAATGCGGTGGGCTGGCGGCAACGATTCACCAATCAATAGTGTGCCATCAAGGTCAATAG
>CAZAZB010000353.1:0-4455 GCA_964489485.1 uncultured Pseudomonadales bacterium
GGTTCTGGTCTGGATTTATTCATAGGCATACCTTAACAAAAATAATGGCTTTGGCGGGAGTGTTAGAAATTCTGTGTCATTTCTTTAAAATCTTATTAAGGAGGAATGATACATGTCAGAACAATTTGATTTCAATAAGGCCTTAGAGGCCCTCAATAATGGTCAGGATCTGAATGGTAAAGATGGCATTCTGATGCCCTTGATCAAGCAATTAACAGAAGCTGCTCTAAGGGCTGAGCTTGATGTTCACCTTGAAAATGAAGACCAGCCTAATCGCCGTAATGGCAAGAGTTCCAAGACAATAAAAACGGCATCAGGCAGTTTTGAATTGGATACGCCCCGTGACCGTAGCGGCACTTTTGAGCCGCAACTTATCAAGAAACACCAGACCTTTCTAAATGACGAAATTGAACGCAGGATGCTTTCTCTTTTCGCTCTGGGCAATAGCTATTCGGCTATCGCTTCACACATTGCTGAACTGTACGGCTTGGAGTTCTCGCATGCCACGATTAGTGCAGTCACTGACAAGTTGATACCAGATCTCAAGCAATGGCAGCAGAGGCCTTTAGATAGCCTGTATCCGTTTATCTGGCTTGATGCCATTCATTACAAGGTCAAGCAGGATGGACGCTATGACAACAAGGCTGTTTATACTGTACTGGGCTTAAATGTGGAGGGTAGAAAAGAAATTCTGGGGCTATACCTGTCAGAAAGTGAAGGAGCCAATTTCTGGCTATCCGTTTTAACCGATCTGAATCATCGCGGTATTGAAGATATTCTGATTGCGTCTGTTGATGGCCTGAAAGGCTTTCCTGAAGCCATTAATACGATATTCCCGCAAACCGAGGTTCAGCTTTGTGTGATCCATCAAATCCGCAACTCGATGAAGTATGTGGCTTCAAAGAACCAGAAAGCCTTCATGGCTGACCTCAAGCCCGTTTATCGGGCTGTCAGCAAGGAAGCGGCTGAAACCGCCCTGGATGAGTTGGAAAAACGCTGGGGTGCGCAATATCCCATTGTCATCAAGTCCTGGCGCAGCAAGTGGGAAAATCTGTCGGTTTACTTCAAGTATCCTGCTGATATTCGCCGCGTGATTTACACCACTAATGTGTATAAGTTTGAATTTAATCTGACACTCCGCTATTTTTAATAGTAAAAAAGGAGGATCAGAAATGAACCAAACAGCAAAAATTATTAAACCGAAACTTGGATTACTCGAATTAGCAAAACAACTTGGGAATGTCCAAGCAGCGTGTAAAGTGATGGGGTATAGCCGAGACAGCTATTACCGTTTCAAAAAACTGTACGAACAAGGTGGCGAACTCGCACTACAGGAAATCAGCCGTAAGAAGCCGATAGAGAAAAACCGTGTCGAGCCTCATGTTGAGCAAGCCGTTATCAATATGGCCTATGAATACCCCGCCTATGGCCAGCATCGTGTTGCGAATGAATTGGCCAAACAAGGTATTATTGTCTCTGGTAGTGGTGTACGCTCCATTTGGTTGCGGCATGATTTGGAGAACATTAAAAAACGCTTGGCAGCATTGGAAGCCAAAGTCGCTCAAGACGGCTATGTGCTCACGGAGTCGCAGCTTCAAGCACTAGAGAAAGCCAAAGACAAACGCGAGGCACATGGCGAAATTGAGACCCAGCATCCAGGCTATCTCGGTGCGCAAGATACCTACTATGTTGGCCATATCAAGGGGATTGGCAAGATCTACCAACAAACCTTTATTGATACCTATACGCGCGTTGCATTCGCGAAGCTGTACACTGAAAAAAATGCGCTTGTTGCCGCTGATATACTCAATGATTTAGTTCTCCCACTGTTCGATGATGAACACATTCCCTTGTTGCGGATTTTAACCGACAGGGGGACCGAATATTGCGGCAAGAAAGAAACACATGCCTACCAGCTTTACCTCAACTTAGAAGATATTGCGCATACCAGGACTAAGGCGTACAGTCCACAAACCAACGGTATTTGCGAGCGGTTTCATAAAACCATGAAAAATGAATGCTATGACGTGATGTTTCGTCGGAAAATCTACTCATCGTTGGACGAAATCCAAAAAGACGTCGATACCTGGTTGGAATTTTATAACAAAGCGCGCCCCCATTCCGGCAAGCACTGTTATGGAAAAACACCCTGGAGGACCTGGCAGGATTCAAAAATGTTGGCAAAAGATAAACAGTTAGATAACCTGTTTCCGTCATCGGACAGTCAGACTCAGCTGACAAATTTGATGAATTAGTGCGTGTCTGTCAGATTAAGTTTGAGCTAGTACACTTCATGGCTGACCTCAAGCCCGTTTATCGGGCTGTCAGCAAGGAAGCGGCTGAAACCGCCCTGGATGAGTTGGAAAAACGCTGGGGTGCGCAATATCCCATTGTCATCAAGTCCTGGCGCAGCAAGTGGGAAAATCTGTCGGTTTACTTCAAGTATCCTGCTGATATTCGCCGCGTGATTTACACCACTAATGTGTATAAGTTTGAATTTAATCTGACACTCCGCTATTTTTAATAGTAAAAAAGGAGGATCAGAAATGAACCAAACAGCAAAAATTATTAAACCGAAACTTGGATTACTCGAATTAGCAAAACAACTTGGGAATGTCCAAGCAGCGTGTAAAGTGATGGGGTATAGCCGAGACAGCTATTACCGTTTCAAAAAACTGTACGAACAAGGTGGCGAACTCGCACTACAGGAAATCAGCCGTAAGAAGCCGATAGAGAAAAACCGTGTCGAGCCTCATGTTGAGCAAGCCGTTATCAATATGGCCTATGAATACCCCGCCTATGGCCAGCATCGTGTTGCGAATGAATTGGCCAAACAAGGTATTATTGTCTCTGGTAGTGGTGTACGCTCCATTTGGTTGCGGCATGATTTGGAGAACATTAAAAAACGCTTGGCAGCATTGGAAGCCAAAGTCGCTCAAGACGGCTATGTGCTCACGGAGTCGCAGCTTCAAGCACTAGAGAAAGCCAAAGACAAACGCGAGGCACATGGCGAAATTGAGACCCAGCATCCAGGCTATCTCGGTGCGCAAGATACCTACTATGTTGGCCATATCAAGGGGATTGGCAAGATCTACCAACAAACCTTTATTGATACCTATACGCGCGTTGCATTCGCGAAGCTGTACACTGAAAAAAATGCGCTTGTTGCCGCTGATATACTCAATGATTTAGTTCTCCCACTGTTCGATGATGAACACATTCCCTTGTTGCGGATTTTAACCGACAGGGGGACCGAATATTGCGGCAAGAAAGAAACACATGCCTACCAGCTTTACCTCAACTTAGAAGATATTGCGCATACCAGGACTAAGGCGTACAGTCCACAAACCAACGGTATTTGCGAGCGGTTTCATAAAACCATGAAAAATGAATGCTATGACGTGATGTTTCGTCGGAAAATCTACTCATCGTTGGACGAAATCCAAAAAGACGTCGATACCTGGTTGGAATTTTATAACAAAGCGCGCCCCCATTCCGGCAAGCACTGTTATGGAAAAACACCCTGGAGGACCTGGCAGGATTCAAAAATGTTGGCAAAAGATAAACAGTTAGATAACCTGTTTCCGTCATCGGACAGTCAGACTCAGCTGACAAATTTGATGAATTAGTGCGTGTCTGTCAGCTTAAAATTGAGTGAGCACACGATTTATCTTATGTGTTGGAGGATGATGCACGGTTGTCGTGTGCGCGGGCAAGTTCAACAAAGCGGCGGATATAAGGGATTGTGATATCTTGTTGCCGGGTGGCTGCAAACAAAGTCTTTGTTATCCCTGTGCTTGGGCGAAGAATAGATACCGGGAGTTGCCGCCGATAATTGTCAGCCAGCCAGTCAGGCAGTACAGTGACGCCCCGGTTCAGGCTGACCATTTGCACCATAATGTCCATGGATGCGATAGCTTTAGTCTGTGGCGTGATGCCGGCCGGCCAGAGAAACCGGGTAAAGATATCCAGCCGTTCATGATCGATGGGGAAGGTGAGCAGCATTTCCGGCTCCAGTTCTTGTGCTGTGATACGAGTCTGTGTGGCCAAGGGATGGGTGTTGGCAACCAGCAAAACCAGTTCATAATCAAATAAGGGATGATAATGGATTTTTTGTTGAGGGACCGGATCCGGGGTGACAAGTACATCTACATGATAATTCATCAGGCCTTCAAGGCCGGAAAATTGAAACTGGTTGATGATATCAATATCGACATCGGGCAAATCCTGCAGAAAGCTATTGAGCACGCCTTTAAGCCAGGTATAGCAGGGATGACATTCTACGCCGATACGTAAAAGTCCTTGTTTGCCATCGGCATAGGCTTTTAGCATATTTTCACTTTGTTCAAAGACAGGTAAAACCTGATTTGCCGCTGAAAGTAAATACTCACCTGCACGGGTTAAGCGGAGCTGTCGGCCTTCTCGCTGCCAGAGTGCAAGTCCCAGTTTTTTTTC
>CAZAZB010000354.1:0-4435 GCA_964489485.1 uncultured Pseudomonadales bacterium
AAACTTATAAACCCTAAACTATCACCGATTCAACTCAGCCGATTGGCGATATATATTTCTGCATCCCTAGAGGGACATACAATGTTTATAGGCTACAAGAAGCCCTGGAGAAAGGAGACTGATCACATTATTAGCCTGGCGACGCAATCATTTTTGTGGTTAATCAGTAATGGTGAAGTGCCTGATTAGCCCAAAGGCATCCCCAACTGTTACTTGCCTACTGGTCATTCAATTTTTCGGTCATGATCTCAAAGTTCATCCCTGGCCGTGGTTTTCTACCGAGAGAATACTCTGGCGGGCAGACCTCTTTCGCCTCACCTGCTGGTAGCAACTGACTATAGTAGCCACAAGCCAGACTGCCCATTGTGTAACCCAGCAATTCCTGCAGTTCAGGGTCCAACGCTTTGGCAACGTCGGGTGGACAGGAAAGAAACTGGTTTTCTTCCTGACGGAGCCATCCCAGGGAATAGGTAATATTGATACCCATGCGTTCTATTTGCATCGGTTTAAATTGCACGGGTAAAGATCGAATTGTTTAAGGATAGGGTTTTAATCAATTCCTAGTCAATCCCTAGTATAGTGGTGCCAGAATTCGGGTGGTTAGTGGAGCGAAGATATGGAATCGTTTTCAAATAAAATTGCCGTGGTGACCGGTGCGGCTTCAGGTATTGGCGAAGCTCTCGCTATTGCGCTAGACCGCGAGGGCATGCAGCTTGTATTGGTCGACATTGAAATAGACAAGCTTGAAAATGTTGCGAGCCAGTTAGCAGGCGCGCCGATGTTACGAGAATTAGACATCGCGGATGCCGGGGCGATGATGCTATTGGCGGAAGATGTATTTGAAACATTCGGCCAGGTACATCTGTTGATCAACAACGCGGGTGTGATGGGCCCCATGGCACCGACATGGGAACTAGAAGACAGCGATTGGGATTGGGTGTTTGGTGTCAATGTCCGCGGAACCGCCAATGGTATCCGTGCCTTTGTGCCACGAATGATCAAGCAGGAAGACCCATCTCATATTGTGAATACAGCATCGGAGGCAAGCTTTGCTGCCAGGGCATTTGTCGGTGTTTACCATGCGAGTAAGCATGCAGTGCTTGCGATGACGGAGACCCTCGCCCAGGAGCTTCAATTTCTTGACGAGAAAATCAGAGTGTCTGTGCTCTGCCCCGGCGCAGTGAAGACGCAGGTGATGAAGGCCGAGCGTAATCGCCCCGATAACCTGGCGAAAACTGTCGAAGAAAACCTTACCGGAGACAAGTTACTGCAGGTCTATCATCGTAGTCTGGAATATGGGATGTCAGCGGAAGATGTTGCGTCAGTGGTTCTAACTGGCATTAAAGAAAATCGCTTCTACCTGTTACCTCATCCTGAAGTTGCAGATTTACCTGGGCAACGCGCCGAGGCAGTGAAGATGGACACTTACCCGGAGTTCGATCCGAATTTAGCGAAATTAGTGCGTTAACCGTTAATCACCAGCTGATGACCTTGTCACGGCCTTTCTCGTCATCAGGAAAGTATATTTCGATAATATTAGAAATATAGTTGATCGGGTTTGTCCGGAAGGCTAAGCTTTACCGCCACTGTGACTTTAGGCGACGAATGAAGAGAATCGTCGTTGGTTAATTTTGGTTATATGATTCGATAAAACCAATAATATGGAATTAATAGATGTCTGCTAAATATCGCTTCTTATTCCTAATGGACCCCTATAGTACGTTGAATCTCGAGACGGAGACATCACTGCTTCTGATGTCAGAGTTGCTATGCCGCGGTCATCAGGTGTTCTGGCTCGAGGAATCAGGTCTGTGCCTGAAGGAAAACAACGTGCATGGAAAAATTGGGCAGGTTTCGCAGGTGAAACCTCTGCATGTTGGTGTTCCTGTGGAGTCCTCCCTTAACGACTTCGACGCCTTTCTAATTCGAAAAGACCCGCCATTCGACCAGTGTTATTTTCACCTGACCCTGTTGTTTGAATACTTGCCCGATACACTGTTGCAATTCAATTCGAGTGCATCACTCAGAAATTTCAATGAAAAAATGTTGCCGCTGCGATGGCCAGACCTGACGCCACCGACACTGGTTAGCGCCGACGAAGTCCAGATTCTTGAATTTCTCCACATGCATAAAACAATTATTCTGAAACCATTGGACGATTGCTCCGGCAAAGGAGTTGAGCGTATGTCCCTTGATAGTTGCGCCAGTCAAGAAATTAAACGATACATGAGGGCACTTACAGCAATGTCACCATTTGTGATGGCGCAACGGTTTCTACAAGAGGTCGTTTACGGGGATAAGCGCGTTTATCTGGTGAATGGCGAAGCAGTCGGGTGGGTTAACCGGATTCCCCAGGCGGGACAGTATCTGGCTAACATTCATCAGGGTGCATATTGTGAGGCGACTGAGCTTACGGTTTTTGAGAGGAAGGCGATCAGTAGGATCTCACCGTTCCTGATCCGTGAAGGGATTTTCTTCGCCGGACTGGACTTTATTGGCGATTATCTGACGGAAATAAACATCACCTCACCATCAGCGATTCGTCAGATAAATCAGGTAATGAATGACCGCCTGGAAGTTCGACTGGTCGACGCAATGCTGAATGCCGTTGATGCCAAAAAACAGGCAAGTAGAGCTTTGTGACCTGGTGAATTACAGCAGTATGGCCGTCAACCGTCAACCGTCAACCGTTAATCATCTGCTGATGATCTTGCAATAACGAATCCACCACCCATGACAAGGATCTCTCCCTGCTCCAGCGGTTCCCACTTCTCATTGGTGAGTGGAACACTCGCGAGGAGTGATATGTCCTGGGATTCAGCCTGTGTGGTGATGGACAATCCTTCGCTTTTGATCTCTCTCGGCTCTTTAGGGCAACTGCGATTGAGCCAATAGAGTCCGGGAGGTCTCATGCCGTCATGATGAGTTCGTCTGTCCCCGTGGCCATAGATGTATTGTGCATCAGAGTAGATGAAGTTTGCGGGTCCAAGTGCGCGGATTTCGTTCGCGAACCGCCGTACAAGAGATAGCCGGTCTGACAGTGGAGGAGTCCCACTCAGCCAGAGTGTTTGCATCCTTTCCATCAGGATGCAGAAGGCATATTCTGAATCTGTTTCACCGATAGGCCGAAAGGTACTTGAGGTGAGTGGTTGAAGATTCGTGATGTCGTGAAGCATGCCATTGTGGGCAAAGGTATGAACCCGGCCGAGTAGTTCCTTTCCAAAAGGTTGCGTATTTCGGATCGAGACGTCTCCGAGCGTCGCCTTACGAATATGGGAAAGAACCAGATTGCTGGCATGAGCTTGATCCTGCACAAACTTCATCTGGGGACTATTAAAGGCTGGTTCTGCCTCTCTGATGATCTGCACATCCCTGCCGTGGTAATAGACGATACCCCATCCATCCTTGTGATGGTTGGTGAGTCCACCATGCTTTGCAAATTCTTCCAGAGAAAGATTTATTGTTGCCGGTGCACGACTCGCCATGGCGAATAGCTCGCACATGTTCTCCTCCTCTCTACGGCTTCCTGCTACCCTTGTAACGGATTGAGTGAATGACTGTCAACAGGATGCACTCCCCGAAACGACAGTCTCCTGGACGACATCTCAGGCGGCAGCGAGCGCTCTAACCTGATCCCCTTTCTTGACGCAGGTCAGAATTTCCTGGGTCCTGTCTGCTCCTTCGGCTTTGCCAAATAGATACCCCTGGATTTCTTCACAACCTAGCTGTTTTAGGTATTCAAGCTGTGGGTCAGTCTCGACGCCCTCTGCAATCAGATTCAGGTTCAATCCTTTTGCCATGGCGATGATAGCGTTGACGATGCTTGTGCCACCTTCGTTGACATTGATCGAGCTGACGAAAGCCTTGTCAATTTTCAATGTGGTGATCGGGAACTGCTGCAAATAGCTGAGCGATGAATAACCCGTACCAAAGTCGTCCACGGCTATCTTAATGCCGAGTTTTGTCAGTTGCCGCAACTTCTGGATCACATGAGACATATCATTCATGATGATGTTCTCCGTGATCTCAACTTCAATACTATTACCCGGTAACTGAAAAGCTTCCAGGGCGTTGACGATATTGCTGATAAAATTACTTTGCTCAACTTGTCGTGCAGAGAAATTAATGGAGACGCGAACATTTTCCATGCCATTATCTCTCCAGCGTTTTACGTCACCGCAGGCAGTACGCAATACATAGTCGCCAAGCTGCAGGATGAGACCGGTTTCCTCGGCAACGGGAATAAATTCGTCTGGATAAATGATGCCTCTTTCAGCGTGTTCCCATCGAACGAGCGCTCCGAAGCCAACAATTTCTTCAGTTTTTGCTGAAACTTGTGGCTGGTAACAGACCGTGAGTTCTATTTGCTTATGTTATTGTAGTTGCTCTCGCTCGTTAGTTTGTCGGGCTTGAAACATGCTCCCCATACCCCCCA
>CAZAZB010000355.1:0-4412 GCA_964489485.1 uncultured Pseudomonadales bacterium
GAATGCCGTGATTTTAAGAGGAGGCTCAGAATCCATTCATTCAAATCGAGCACTGTCGCAATCTATTGGTCGTGCACTAGAGAAAAGCGGCCTGCCAACGAGCGCTATCCAATTGGTGGAACATACTGATCGGGCCGCAGTGGGCGCACTCATCACGATGGATCAGTACGTAGATGTCATTATTCCCCGGGGTGGGAAGGGATTGATCGAGCGCATTTCGAAAGATGCGACGATTCCAGTCATCAAGCATTTGGACGGCATCTGTCATGTCTACATAGATGATGATGCAAACAAGGAGATGGCGGTAAACATTGCGTTTAATGCCAAGACCCAGCGATATGCGGTCTGCAATAGTATGGAAACACTTTTGGTTGCAGCACCCGTTGCAGCAGATCTATTGCCAATTCTTGCTGATCAATATCAAGAAGCTGGGGTTGAGTTACGGGGTTGCCGTGAGTCGTTAGATATATTGTCAAATGTCTGTCAGATCAGTGCGGCAACCGAAGAAGATTGGACCACAGAGTATCTTGGTCCGATATTGTCCGTGAAGGTCGTTGATGGTATCGATTCTGCTATTGACCACATCAACGAGTATGGGTCGAATCACACAGATACCATCGTGACCGACAACTACACAAAAAGTAGGCGCTTTGTACAGGAAGTGGATTCAGCATCGGTACTGGTCAATGTCTCCACTCGTTTTTCTGATGGATTCGAATATGGGCTGGGCGCAGAAATCGGTATATCCACCGACAAACTTCATGCCAGGGGTCCAGTTGGGCTTGAAGGCCTCACTTCCCAGAAGTATGTCGTTTTTGGGGATGGCCAACTCAGGCAATGACAGATCAGGATGCCGGACTGGCGATTCTCGGTGGTACTTTCGACCCCATTCACAATGGTCACATAGAATCCGCGATTGCTGTAAAAGAACGACTGGCGGTGGCGGCGGTCAAATTAGTTCCTTCATTTATCCCACCGCATAAGTTATTGCCCGGTACCAGTGCAGCGCATCGTTTGGAAATGATAAGGATCGCGACAGAGAAAGTAGATGGCATTGAAGTGGATGACAGGGAGATCTCTCGGGAAGGTGTCTCCTATACATTTAATACCCTGGCATCCTTCAGGAGGGATATTGGAGTGTCTGCGCCTTTGTATTTCGTGTTGGGAGTCGATTCTTATGCGACACTCAATACCTGGCATAGATGGCGGGAATTGACTGAGTCGGCTCATCTACTTGTCCTGAAGCGCGCCGGTTTTGTCGGTGAGATTCCGGGCGAGGTGAAACGTTGGGCGGAGGTTCGCCAGGCAAGGAAGCTGGAATGTTTGCAGAATAGCGCTGGTGGGCTGGTTTGTCAGGTTGAGCTTACGCAGCTTGAAGTGTCAGCAACCTATATCAGGCAAGTGCTGGGCCATGGCGGCCAACCCGATGGGCTTATGCCCCAGTCTGTTGTTGACTACGCCAGGCAGCACGGACTATACGCTGATTCATAAGCTTGAAATGAGTAATTGGAGAATTTGAAATAATGGAGAGTGTTGAACTTAGGGACCTGGTGGTCCGGGCGCTGGAAGATGTTAAGGCCGAGGATATTGTCTGTCTGGATGTCGGTAGTCAGACAGAAATCGCCGATTTCATGGTTGTTGCCAGTGGGTCTTCCAACAGGCAGGTAAAGGCGCTGGTTAACAATGTCATTGTCGAAGCGAAGAAGGCTGGTGCAGACCCGATTGGGGTTGAAGGCCAGGAAACGGGCGAGTGGGTGCTTGTTGATTTGAACGATATCATCGTTCATGTCATGCAACCCATGGTCCGGGACTTTTATGATCTAGAACGATTGTGGAGTTTAACGCCGGGGAAAAATGAAGAAGGACGGGAATGATCCTTCCGCCAAGCAGCTAGAATCTTGAAAATCGAACTACTTGCGGCAGGTACTAAACCCCCTGCCTGGATTCGATCGGGTCTGGAGGAGTATCAGAAAAGAATGCCCAGAGAGTGCCGCCTTGAAGTTCGTGATGTTGCTATTTCACGCCGCGTTAAGAATGACTCAATAGAACGATTCAAACTAGATGAAGAAAAAAAATTTCGCCAGCTAATAAAAAAAGGCGCCAGGGTCGTTGCTCTGGATGCTGGTGGTACCATGTTCAGTACAGAACAACTTGCGTCCAGGCTCCAGTTGTGGATGAACGACTATGGTCACGTGCAAATGCTTATTGGCGGCCCGAATGGGCTATCAGATGGTGCCCGCAGTATGGCGAGTGAGGTTTGGTCGTTATCGAGATTAACCTTTCCACATTTTCTTGTCCGAATATTGGTGGCTGAGCAGATGTACAGAGCATGGTCCCTCCTTAATAATCACCCATACCATAAGTAGTGAATTTACATTATGGCTGAACCTCTCGCGTTAAAAGATCACACAGGTGAGAGCCGCATTTATTTTGAACGGGCAGTGACCGGATTCGGCCTGCTGATCTTGTTGACGCTTTTTTTAGTTGCTCGCTTGTTCTATCTTCAGGTGGTGAAGCATGAAGAGTATGCGACACGGTCAGATAAAAATAGAATTCAAGTTCAATCCTTGTCACCAATTCGGGGGCTGATCTACGACACAAATGGTGAATTAATTGCTGACAATATCCCGTCTTACAACCTGACGCTTACCATTGAACGGATCGAAGATCTTGAAGTGACACTTGCCACGCTGAGTGAGCTGATGGATCTTGGCGATGAGGAGATCGTGCGCTTTAAGCGGAGGCTTAAACGTCGTCAGAGACCTTTTGAGTCAGTCCCGATTCTTTTCAAATTATCGCCACAAGAGATAGCACTTGTAAGTGTTAATCAATATGCCATGCCAGGTGTCGAGATTGAGGCGAAGCTTGTCCGGCACTACCCAAAGGGTGAACTGATGGCGCACGCTGTCGGCTCCGTGCGCCGAATTAATGAAAAAGACGCACGCAGGCTCGACCCGGTGGCCTATTCTGGTACAGACCATGTTGGCAAAATTGGCATTGAAAGATTTTATGAATCCGATTTGCTCGGCCAGGTGGGTTACCAGCGAGTGGAAACCAACGCCAGAGGTAAGGTGATGAAAGTGTTGGGTGCTACCTTGCCTATCCCGGGTAAAAACCTGGTGTTATACGTTGATACGTCGTTGCAACAAGCTGCAAGTGATGCGATAGG
This sequence comes from uncultured Pseudomonadales bacterium, assembly GCA_964489485.1. GTDB lineage: Bacteria > Pseudomonadota > Gammaproteobacteria > Pseudomonadales > Azotimanducaceae. The sequence continues at coordinate 3,170 of CAZAZB010000355.1, forward strand.
TGATCGCCGTGGATCCATCGTTGCCATCGATCCCAGAACAGGTGGTATTCTCGCGCTGGTCAGTAAACCTTCCTATGACCCTAATCTCTTTGTCACTGGAATTGATCATGCATCTTATGATGCGCTTCGTAACTCACTTGATGTGCCCTTGTTCAATCGCGCGCTACAGGGGCAATACGAGCCGGGTTCCACAATCAAACCGCTTATTGGCATGGCGGGTCTTGTTTCCGGAATGATAAATCCGGAGTTCACTATTAAGGACCCTGGCTGGTTCAAACTCCCCCATGATAGCCGTCTCTATCGTGATTGGAACTGGACCAAGTCCGGGCTCGGTGGGCATGGTCAGGTGAACCTTGAAAAAGCCATCTATCGCTCCTGCAACATTTTTTTCTATTCGCTTGCAGTGAAACTTGGTATCGATCGAATAGATGAACATTTGGCTCTGTTTGGTTTCGGCCTGAACACAGCGCTGGATCTGCCAGAAGCACGGAAAGGATTGTTGCCCTCAAGGGAATGGAAACGAACGGCACGCGGATTGCCCTGGTATCCGGGTGATACGGTAAATATAGGGATTGGTCAGGGTGATATGTTAGTGACACCCTTGCAATTGGCAACGGCAGTGACTGTCATTGCGAATCGGGGCAAATGGGTAGCGCCGAGATTAATGAAGTCCGGTTCAGACCGATTGAATCAGGTCGCTGCCATTCTTCCGGATATTGATCGGGTGCCAGATCATGTATGGCAGCTTATCATTTCCGGAATGGAAAAAGTCGTTAGTCGCGGCAACCAGGTCTATGGGGAAAACGGCACCGCATGGGCGTATATGGGGCGAGGGCTCAAGTATAGAATGGCGGGCAAGTCGGGTACTGCGCAGGTGGTTGGTATTAAGCAGGGAGAAGTTTACAAGGATGAGGAACTGGAGGAACGTCAGAAAAAACACGCCTGGTTTGTTGCTTTTGCACCGATTGATAATCCAGTCATTGCCATCGCTGTACTCCTGGAAAATGGCGGTGGAGGTAGTTCCATCGCAGGACCCGTAGCACGCAAGGTTATGGATCACTATTTGCTTGAAGAAGGTCACAATCCATCTTTGTCAGATGGCTCTGGCCAGGATGTGGTGGTCAATAAACGATGATTAGCGAACTATTTCTTTCACCATTTTTTTTACAATCTCGTGAAAACTGTCTGCCGAGAGGTTCGATGACATGAGCCAGGATTTTGTTCGTCAGCTACCGGACTCAGG
>CAZAZB010000356.1:0-4412 GCA_964489485.1 uncultured Pseudomonadales bacterium
GGTCTTTAACGCAGGTAAGTTAACCGGGTTACCACTGATCAAACCAGACCTGTCATAATCATCGTGGAACTGTGTTAGCAACCACCACGAGGAACACGACATGACATCTCGAGAAGAAAACGAGCAACAGGTTCGAGGTTATTTTGACAGGAGCCATTCCTACTTCTCGGCAGTGGTCGAACAGCTCACAGATGATGTCGATGCGGTGATGGAGGAGGCCTCTGCTTTTTTCGATGATATGATTCAGGATATGGCCTATGTGGATAGCCCTGACAAGGCGATGGCCGATTCACTATTCGCCAGTAGCGTGCTGCTCGCCTTGTACCTACCCCTGAAATCACGCGGTGTGGATGTGCACGAATTTGGCAACAGGGTCATTGCCAAAATGTCAGAACCACCAAGACCTTCAAGCAAAAAGCGCAATGCCGCACCCGTGCAGTCCATGCCTGACGACTTCGATAAGTTTATCCGCCAGGGTAAGCTGTCCCAGGAAAGTGGGGCCACTGGTGAATTTGTATTCGATGCATTTCGTGGTCATGGCGACGACTACAAGTGGGGCATGAACATCACTTCATGTGCCATCTGTCATGCATTCTCCAAGTACGATGCCATGGACCTTGTCCCCTATATGTGTGCCACTGATGACGTGGTGAGCGACAAGGGAAATCATGGCTTACGCCGTAGCGGCAGCATTGGTGTTGGCGCGAGACATTGTGATTTTATTTATCAGGATGGTGCTGAAGCCGTGCATATTGCGGGGTTGTATCCGGACAAGATTCGGTTGGCACAACAGAGTTAATTTTGTGCTTGAGAGTGTAGCGCGATGACGATCAGAATCTGATTGAAGCCTTGTGGCTTTCGCCTGTTCGGTCCACGCAAGGGTCTTGAATTCCGCTGGTGTTGTCACTTTACAGGGAAGGGTCATTTCCAGCAGCACCTTGTCACCGATGACTAGCCGATTCCCGTCCGATTTAGGTCAGACGAGGCTGCTGAATGGTTTTCGATACCGGTTTTTCTGAACCGCCGAAATTAAGTAAACTGTCCCCGAGATTTACCCGAGATTTATTTGGTTGTTGAACGGTTCATGACTTCGGTGACTGAATAGTCACATCCAGACTGACGGCATTGTTGACAGAATCCATGTGCATATTTTCGCCGCTGTATTTCGCCATGAGGCTCATCCAGAAACTGTACGCCCAGCATGTTGGACTGCTCATAGGTACTACAGCAGAGTGCAACTGAGCCATCATGATTGATGACGGTCTGATTGAATCGTAATTCGCAGTCATAGTTCCCACTCCGATTGGCTTTGATGTTGGCAATGTAATCTGAAGGGTCTACAAGTAATTGTTGCATCAATGGTTCATCCCGAATATCGCGTTGACCCTGCGCAAGCTTCACAAGCTTTTCGAGTGGTTGAAAAAACGCTTGAATAGGATGGTGTTCAAATCCCAGCTCATTACAGAAAGCTGCGACCTGTTCAACCTGGTCAATATTTGTTTTATATAAATGGTGACCGACCCAAACCCTCGTGCTGCTGCGGTACTTTGTTAAGTAGTGCCTCAACAGGTACATATTGGCTTTTAGTAAGGTCAGTTTGCCGCGAGTGTGGGTGAGGGCGTAGGTGTCTTCTGTAAAGCCCGATAGCGATATCTTGATTTCATCCGGTTCAGCTTTAGCAAGTTTGGAGATTCCGTGTTCGCTGTTCAGGTTGGTAGAGATATGGACCGTAAACCCTGCGCCCTTTGCCGACGCGATGATCTCAAACAGGTTAGGGTGGAGTAAGGGCTCACCCCAGTTATACAACCAGATTTGCGGTGCAGTTGCGACCGCCTCCTGCTTAATCTTTTTTATAATGGATTGAAATAAAGTGAGCGGCATAAAACCGCTGGATCTTCCCGCATCCTGGAAATTACCAACAGGGCAACTAGGACAACGTAGATTGCAGGTCCCTGAAATATCGATTGTGTAGATGTAGGTATCTGCTTCCCGCGGGCTATAGCGTGCCAGAGTCTGTTCAGCCAGAGGATCATAAAACTCCGGTTGAAGATAGTCCCGTGGCGCAACTCTACTGAGTAGCTGCTTAACTTGTTGGTTTTCCGGATGAACTTTGGCCGCCAGTGCCAGCCAGGGTTGGGCGGCTTCCCAGTGGTTGTTTTCAAAGAGTATATTACCGACGACCGAAAAGGTGTCAGTCAGTTCTGGATGGTCCGGGTTTTCATCATATACCCCTTGTATGAGTGATAAGCCTGAGTCGAGTTGTCCTCTGTTAAGCAAGATGATTCCCAGGTTATGCCTGGCCGCGAGTTGATTGCCTCCAGAATCTATCAGCTGTCGATAGATACTTTCCGCCCTCACTTCATCGCCATCTCGATGGTGGGTGACAGCTTGTTCGAGAAGGGATTGACTCATCAGCAATTGAATCCTGTGGGAACGGGTTTTCGTGATAACTCGGATAATGATAAATGGTAGTTGCTATCGAACCAACGCCTGATGCATGATAAATGCACCTGAATTTTAGCATAACGACCAGAGCACCTGTGACGCCATGACGAAGAGACTAGCCGTTCCTTATCGCTATACCCCAATGATTCTGGCACTAGCCGCCGCATCAGAAAGCTATGCCAACGATTGCCAGCCAGGGGAATTTGAGGCAGTGCTTGATGCCGGCTGTATACCCGCACAACCGGGAAGATATGTACCAACTGCTGGTGCTACAGCATCCACCGCAGCACCTGCCGGCTCCTTTGTTAATACCACCGGTGCAAGCGCGGCAACGCTCGCACCGGTCGGTACATTCGTCGCGACATCAGGTCAGTCTGCTGCGACATTGGCCTCACCGGGATCATTTGTTAGTACCACAGGCGCAACAACAGCCACTCTGGCATCACCAGGAACATTTGTTAGCACCTCGGGTGCCACAGTCGCCACCCAGGCATCGCCGGGCACATTTGTTGCCAACGCTGGTCAAGCCGAAGCGACTCTTGCTCCCCTGGGATTTTTTGTCAGCGCTTCCGGGGCAACCGCGGCAACGCTCGCACCGGTAGGTTCATTCGTCGCGACATCAGGCCAGTCCGCTGCCACCCAGGCGACACCTGGGTCCTTTGTTAGCACCACGGGAGCATCAGCAGCCACTCTGGCATCAGCAGGATCATTTGTTAGCACCTCGGGTGCATCAGCAGCCACTCTGGCATCACCGGGCACATTCGTTTCAATATCCGGGGCGGTTCAGGCTGGACCGTGTCTTGGTGACTCTACGTCCTATGGTGGTTCTGTCGCATGTCGTGCCGGAGTCGATTTAGTCGCCAACACCGTGTCACCTGTATTTGACAGTACCTACGGACTAGGGGGGAACTTCGATCTGGGAATACTAGATGTTGGAACCAGTACGACTTTCGGATTCGACGTTTTCAACACGTCGATGGATCTTGGATTTGCTGATCCTCTGACAGATCTCACCATACTGGATATGACTTTCACGGGCCTCAATGCCGATTACTTCTCTCTGGAATCATTTCTACCTCGCTTGCTGTTGCACGAAGGAAACTCGCAGGCGATTAACTTCCTGTTTAATGCGCCAAACCCGGGTTCGTTTGATGTCTTCCTGACAATTTCAACGGATCAGTTTGCGCCGCTGGGCGGGACGGGTGAAGAGTTTTCGTATCAATTGACCGGTTCTGCGCTCGTGCCAGTACCGGCACCCGCCAGCTCAATACTGTTTATGCTCGGACTCCTCGGCATATTTGGAAGACATCGTCTCGCGAGAAAATGATTGGCCTTCTGTAAGGGAGCGAGGTTTCTCTCGTGCTATTCGATGGAATACTTTTTCCAGTGCGATGGCCATCTTTAGACCATCTGTCAATGGGGACCCTAACATTCTTTCTCGAAGTGAATGACGAAGTTCCATCAGATTATCAACATTCCGCGCCAATTCGCTGGCGACTTGCAAGTAAGATCCAGGGGTATCGGTACTATATTTATCGAGCCCCAGCTGTTTGAGAATACCCATCGTTTGCCGGGATACAGGTCTGATCTGGCACAGTGTGACAATCGGGATACCCATCCACAAAGCTTCACAAGAGGTCAGTGCGCCACTGAACGGGAACGGATCCAGTGCGATATCGACATCGGCATATTCTGCCAACATGTCAGCGTGGGTCGAAGCAGATCGAAATTCAACTCTTCCCGACACACTGCCGTAGCGATCAAATTCTCCACGAAAATATTCACGCACGGAAGCATCTTTGTAAACAGACGACTTTAGAATCAATTGACTTCCTTCAACGCTATCGAGTATCCGTGCCCACAACTGGATTAAGTCGCTGTTGATCTCTGCCGGGTTATTAAAGCATCCAAATGTAATGAGTTTGTTTTTGAGTCACGGTGGGTCTAATCGGAATAGCACACGACTG
>CAZAZB010000357.1:0-4390 GCA_964489485.1 uncultured Pseudomonadales bacterium
CTGGACTTTCGGTATCCAGGAACAGGATCTTCAGGAACTGGTATCGGAAATCAGGGATTCAGAGCAGCCTGATGCGGTGGTATTACTATCCCACAATGGGATGGATGTAGATTTGAAGTTGGCCAGTCGCGTCACCGGATTGGACTTCATTATGGGAGGGCACACTCACGATGGCGTACCTGTACCGATGGAAATCAAGAACCCCGGTGGTATGACGGTTGTCACAAACGCGGGATCCAATGGGAAGTTTGTTTCGGTACTGGATCTTGAATTCGGTCAATCCGGGGTCAGTGGATATCGGTATCAGCTATTGCCGGTATTCTCTAATCTGTTAACTGCTGATACGGAGATGGCAGATTACATCAAGCAGGTCAGAGCCCCCTATGCTGATAAGTTGAATGAGGAGTTGGCCGTCGCCAATACTTTGTTGTACAGGCGGGGTAATTTCAATGGCACCTTTGATCAGGTGATTTGTGATGCGCTGATTCAGGAGCTGGATGCTGAAATTGCGCTCTCTCCGGGATTCCGTTGGGGAACATCAGTCTTACCGGGTGATGTCGTGACCATGGAACGATTGTTGGACCAGACCTGCATGACTTATCCCGAAACCTATGTTCGTGAAATGAAGGGCAGTGAGCTTAAACTGATTATGGAAAGTGTTGCCGACAATCTCTTTAATGCAGATCCTTATTATCAGCAGGGTGGCGATATGGTTCGTACCGGTGGGGTGAACTATACTTGTGAGCCAGGTGCTGCCATGGGGTCAAGAATCAGTGAAATGAAATTGCGCGATGGTCGGTCAATTGACAGTGAGAAGTCCTACAAAGTTGCCGGATGGGCAACGGTTGCATCAGAATCGCCGGGTGCGCCCGTTTGGGATGTGGTTGCTGGTTACATGCGGGATAAGCAAACGATCAATCTTGACCGTTTTGAAACGCCCGTCTTGAAAGGTGTTTCGACTAATCCCGGTATTGAGGATTATGATGGCAGCCTCATTTAACCTCTTGTAATAGTTATGGTAACAATTGTTGTCGTGTGCGGTTCAGATTTGTCATTGGCTGATATACACATATCTTTTTTCTATTAACAAGTGCCCATTAACAAGTGCCTATTAAAGAGTGTTGCTATGCGAAAGTCCTACTCCTCTCTACTATTGTTGCTAACGATTTCTTTTTCCCTGACGGCAATGGCTGTGGAGCGCGAGGAAAAGCCCTTTGCACAACAGCATGTGATCTTGCAATTGAGTGATGCAGATCCGTCCAAGTATACGGCCGTGCTCGACATCGCCAATAATTTAATCAAACATTATCATGGTCCGGATTTTGTTGATGTCGAAATCATTGCCTTCGCCGGCGGTGTTCAAATGTATGTTGTGGATGACAAGACCGGAGACAATCCCGAAGGCAATCCGAATGCATCACGGATCAGTAGTTTGCAGAGCAATGGCGTGCGATTTTATGTCTGCCTTAACACGCTGGACTCTATGCAGCGTCGCACGGGTAAGCGCCCAGTGATACTCGAGGGTGTAGAAGGGGTGCAAACCGGCGTGGCCTTTATGCTGGAAGAAATTAAAGCTGGTTATACGCACATTCACCCTTAGACCTATTCTTAAGTCCAAAGCATACTTTCTGCGTGTTTTCCTTACGACCTTTTCCCTGCGTTGACTTAGTCAAAGGTTCCCTGGGTCCAGCACGGTGAGATGCAGCCCTCAATTAGATACCATTAGATAATGAATAAAGCCAGAAAAAATATTCTGTCGCTAGAGCTTGCCAGTCAATCTCTTGAGCCAGACAGTAAAGAACGCCAGCGCATGCAGGATAGGGTCTTGGCCTATACGGAAGATTTCCTGGAAAATATTGCTGACCTGAATGTGTGGAATGAATCGGAATCCAAGGGGATTGGCATCTACGATGACCCCATTTCTGAAAGTCCAACTTCACTCCAGCGCTTGCTTGAATCGGTGAAGGTTAATGTCGATGAACCTCACCTCAATGCGGCATCTGGTGGACACCTGGGCTATGTCCCCGGTGGTGGTCTTTATGCCTCCGCACTCGGAGACTATCTTGTTGCTATCAGCAATAAATATTCAGGCCTCTTCTATGCGGGACCCGGGGCGGTTCGGATGGAGAACATGCTTCTGGCATGGCTCGCAGAAGTTGTTGGTTATCCGGTATCGAGCGCCGGAAACCTGACATCAGGGGGCAGTATCGCCAACCTGACTGGAATCGTCACTGCGCGAGATGCCCACGGCATTCGAGGTAAGGACTTTGAGAAAACGGTTATCTACGCATCAAGTCAGATGCACCACTGCCTGGATAAAGCAATTCGCATTGCAGGTCTCGGTGAATGTATCTTGCGTTACCTGCCGCTGGATGAAGGTTACCGCATCAAACCTGCAGAACTGGAATCAATGGTCATTGCAGACCGGGAAATCGGACTGAATCCGTTCCTTGTGATTGCTTCAGCGGGTACAACAGATGTCGGTGCGATTGACCCAATGGATGCTATTGCCGATATTACGACCAAACACGGTCTCTGGTTCCATGTTGATGGTGCCTATGGTGCCTGCTTCATGCTAGTTCCTTCCGAGCGCAATAAGTTGAAAGGTATTGAGAGGTCTGATTCGCTGGTCATTGACCCACACAAAGGGCTTTTCCTACCCTATGGTTCAGGGGTTGTACTGGTGAAGGATGCACAAAAATTGGCAAATTCCCATCACTACCAAGCGAACTACATGCAGGATGCAAGCCCCGACGAAGACGAGTTATCCCCGGCGGATGTTTCCCCGGAGCTAACCAAGCACTTTCGTGGAATGAGACTGTGGTTGCCGCTGAAGCTCCACGGCGTGGCACCTTTTCGGGCTTGTCTGGAAGAGAAGCTGGCAATCACAAGATACTTCCACGAGGAAGTCGCAAAAATTGATGGTATTGAAACAGGACCGACCCCGGACCTTTCTATTACCTATTTTCGATATATCAGTGATGAAGCTGATGACCACACAGATAACAATGCTTTCAACGAAGCGCTAATCAACAGAATTCGTACCGACGGCAGAGTATTTCTGTCGAGTACTTTGCTGGACGGGAAATTTGTTATTCGCTTCGCCTGTCTTAGCTTCCGTACTCACCTGTGGCATGCCGATTTGCTACTGGAGTTGCTCCAGCAGCACATCACATCTTTGCTCTCAGGAAATTTGGGGTCAGAGTAAAATTTGGGTACCAATTTTACTCTGACCCCAAATTTCAGTTCACTCGTAGCGATCCTTGAGTACAAAAAAGGCAGTGAACAAGAGCGCCATGCTGAACGGGATGGCCAGATAGATACCGCTGATACCCAGTAAATCTTCCATGGTGATTTTGCCAAAATTGGCTTTCTGAAGAAGCATTTCATCCAGGAAAGGGAATGCCAATGAGAAGAGGAAAGCACCAACGAAAGCACCAACGACTGTGGCGACTGCATCCAGCTTACCTTCTGATGCGCCGACAACGCATGTGCCAGGACAATAACCGGAGACAGCCCAGCCGATGCCAAAGATTGCACCGCCAGCAATAACACCCCATATATAGGCCGGCTTGATGCTCATATTCGCAAGTCCACCGAGATCAAGCAGGTAAACCCCCAGGCTACCAACACCAATGGCTGTCATCATCAATTTGATGATCGTCATATCTTTTAGCAGCAAAGTGCCCAGTATTTTTCTGTAACTGGATGCACCGCCAAGGAAAAGAATTGTGCCAAACGCACATCCGATTAGAAATCCTATGCCAAGTGTCATCATGATTAAACTCCAGGGCTTCTGTAGATGAACTTCGCTGCGATGATCGCCACAACGAAAGTGGTTATCCCAAACAAGAAAGAACTGACGGCGAGTTGGGATATGCCACTGATCATGTGCCCACTGGTACAGCCACCGGCGAGTCGTGCCCCAAATAGCAGGAGCACGCCACCTGTGAATGCTGCTGCGTATCGTTTGACTTCAGATGGGCCGAACCTTGCTTTCCACATGGGAGGCATGGAGCCCTTGTCAGCTTCGGGCTGTTTCGACTTGAGTAGCATCGAGGTGATGCCGCCCCCTACCAACATGCCGAATACCAGCATCCACCCATAACCGATACTCCAGTCATTTGCCATGCCATACTTTGCTAAATAGGTGTTGTTTTCTGCGACATCAGGCGCAATCTGATGCATTACCGCTGCATCAGTAACAACAAATTGTGTCGAAACACCGAGCGGTTTCACAAGATAGGTGGCAAGGGTTAGCAACAATCCCAGTGCAATACCGGCGGCTTTCCAGGAGATGATGGGTTCATCGTTCATATTATTATTCCCGAGTTGTAGGCTTTTTGTAATTTAGCATTTTACAATATTAAGTTAAACTAATATTTGCCTG
>CAZAZB010000358.1:0-4378 GCA_964489485.1 uncultured Pseudomonadales bacterium
ATGCGAATATCTTCTCAACACGAGCCGGGTGTAATGTCTGAAACAAGAAATGTAGATGCAGTAATCGTTGGTGCCGGATTTGCCGGATTGTTCATGTTACATCGCTTAAAGAGCCAGGGTTTAAGCGTGCAGGTATTTGAGCGCGGCACGGGGGTTGGCGGTACCTGGTACTGGAATCGCTATCCGGGTGCCCGTTGCGACATTGAAAGTATGGAATACTCCTACCAATTCTCGGAAGAACTGCAGCAAGAATGGGAATGGACTGAACGCTATTCAAGCCAACCCGAAATCCTGGCCTACGCCAATCATGTTGCTGACCGCTTCGCGCTTCGAGATAACATCCAGTTCAGCACCAGTGTCGAGCGCGCTGTCTACGACGAACCAACAAAACGATGGCATGTCGCCACGAATGATGGAACAACAACTGTTGCCAAATACTGTGTGATGGCAGTTGGTTGTCTGTCCTCAACCAATACACCGGATTTTGAGGGTATGGATGATTTCCGGGGTAAGACTTACCACACGGGTCAATGGCCACATGAAGGTGTCGATTTCACGGGTATGAAAGTTGCTGTGGTTGGCACGGGTTCATCGGCTATCCAGTCAATCCCTATCATGGCGAAACAAGCGGAACAGTTAACGGTGTTCCAGCGCACAGCCAACTACTCTGTTCCTGCGCACAACAAGGCACTGCCGCCTGAATATGTAGATCGCATTAAAGCGAACTACAGTGATTTCAGGGAGGTTAATAACAGCCATGGTTTCGCCGCAAGTTTTGAACCTGATGAGATTGCTGCGCTGGAATCAACGCCAGAATTTCAACGAGAGCGTTACCAGGAACACTGGGATGAAGGTGGGTTAGGTTTTTTAACAGCGTTCAGTGACCTGATCATTGATGAACAGGCAAATGAAACAGCGGGCGATTTTATCCGTGAAAAAATCCACGGTATTGTTCAAGATCAAGATACTGCGGATCTCCTGTCCCCCAGACAAATGGTAGGTTGCAAACGGCTCTGCGTTGACACTGGTTATTTCGATACTTTCAACCGGGACAATGTGCAGTTAATCGATGTAAGCGATAAACCCATCGAGCGTTTAACCGAAAAAGGACTCATTGTCGGCGAAACTGAATACTCTGTTGACGCGATTGTGTTTGCCACTGGCTTTGATGCAATGACCGGTGCCTTACTGAGTATGCGAATCGAGGGGAAGTCTGGTTTGACTCTCGGGGAAAAATGGAAGGCAGGTCCACGAACTTACCTGGGTCTTTCCACAGCAGGGTTCCCAAATTTATTTACCATCAGCGGACCCGGCAGCCCTTCTGTGCTAACAAATATGCTGCCGTCAATTGAACAACATGTTAATTGGATCAGTGACTGCATCGAGTACCTGGAAAACCAAAATCTATCTGCCATTGAAGCCACAACCATTGCTGAGGACAACTGGGTTGAACATGTCAACGAAGTCGCCGACAGTACTTTATACCCCACTTGCAATTCCTGGTATCTCGGCGCCAACGTACCAGGTAAGCCGCGGGTGTTTATGCCATATCTCGGCTTTCCGCCCTATGTAGAAAAGTGTAATGAAGTCGCGGCAGCAGGGTATGATGGGTTTGCATTAAGTAGTTAACGGCAAAAGACAGGGGCAGGTAGATTCTTTTTACCTGTTCGCTCGCACCTAAATTTTTACTGTATCTTCGATATAGCCAGAATGCCCACCGATATCATATGTCATAATGACCAGATCGCGTGGCCTGCCATTTTTGTCTTCAACATAGTCAGCGAGCATTGCTTCCGGGACGAAACCGAGCTTTCTGAATGCCGCCTGGGCACCTGGCTGATCTGCTGTCATATTGGCCATCAGCTTCTGTAAACCTAAACCCCTGGCAACACTAAATATCTCCGAAATCAGGTTCTTGCCGAGCCCTCTTGCTCTGTATTCCTGACTGACATTGACGCGTAACTCACCAACCCTTCTTGTCCAGGGTGCTGCATTCTTATGCACACTGGCATAGCCAACAAGACCGCTCTCATCGTAGGCGGCAAGGGAGTTTGAGTAGCCTGATTCAAGGTTTTTCATCCAGTCATCAACCACGGCTGGCTGTGTGATATCGGAACGCAGGAAAAGTAAATCTTCTTCAGCAAGGCTCTGGGCAAAAGCCAGAACTGCCGATTTGTCATCCTGCGACATAATCCTGATTTCAATTTTCGCCCCGTCTCGAAGCGTAATCGATTTTGGATAGGTGCTGTTTGTATCGGTGCCGTTCTTATCAGACATTATTACTCCAGTCTCAGCTCTAATTTAAGCCTGTCGGGTTTTACTTTTATCTTTTGAAATATCCAGAAGCTCCTGGAATACATCATTTGCCCCATCAATGACCTGTTGTAGATCAGGAAGCAGGTTCGGTTCGCAGATGAAGTTAAAGAACAATTGTTTGTTATAACTCAGTATGGTGACACTGAAACCAATATTACCATTTAAAACCAGAAGCCCGATGGTATCTGTCACTTCCATACCACACATATATTGTGGCATCTGGATGCCCGGCACATTGGTACAGGTAAAATTGTAACCTGTATTGGGTGGGCGAAACCCGCCGACTGCGGGCATAACTGGTTGCGGTATCCGAGCCTGCAGGACCGTCGGATCAAAAGGTGTTCCGATCAGCTGAGAGGCCAACATACCTATTGGTGGTATTTCAGGCATGCTTTCCTGTAACACGGTAAGCGCCTGGGCTTCTTCATCTCTCTTGATCCGTTCAGTTTCAGCGACAACAACATTAAGCCGTTGCAAGACATCCATGGGTTGCGCCGGTAACCTCGGGAAAATAGCGGAGACCTGATTACCCAACGCACCTTCCTGACTCTCCGTCCTGACATTCACAGGGCACATAATCCGCATGAACTGACCTTCTACCCGTTCACCCTGATTTTCCAGATAACGTGCAATAGCCTCGGAAACGACAACAAGAACGATATCGTTAATCGTCCCACCCAACTGTTGGCGAATGTGGCGGATTTCACCGAAAGGTTTTTTCAGCCATCCAACTTTTCTTTTTGGTCCTACAGCGCCAGCATTAAAAGGCGCTGTAATAGCAGGCTGCTGTGCAAATCGCCCCAACACTTCAGTCGCTTTGGTGAGTTTGGCCCTATTAGTGGCGGCACGGCTCATCAATTGAACCGGATTATTTTGGGAAAAGTTCTTGAAATTTTCTCTCACCGCATCGCCCATGAGTGTTGCCTGATCAGGTGCTGGTTCTGGCACCCAGGGTTCATTTGGAGGCACAGGCTCTCCGGCATTGGGATCAAGATCATAGATTAGCATCGTGATTTCCATGCCAGATGCACCATCGATCATCGCATGGTGGTTTCGTTGCAACAGCAATGTCTTACCCGGCACTCCTTCGATCATAATCATATTCCAGAGAGGAACATTTCTATCCAACAATGGCTCGTTTAGCTCAACAGCAACCTCCATTGCATCTTCAAGACTCGTACCGGGTGAAAGCTGGTGGTGAATAACATGATGACGCAAATCAAAATTGACATCATCCACCCATACCGGATGGCCCAGGCTAAAGGGAATCTGTTGCATTTTTTTTCGATAAGCTGGAACCAGATGTATGCGTTTTTCAAAGTGTGTCATGAAACGCTCAAAAGGAAGCTCACCATCCAGAATATAAACAGAGGAGATATGCATTGGTCCGCTCGCTGACTCCATATAAACGAAGGATGCATCAGTTTGTGACATTCGCATATTATCTTCCCTACATTACGACCAGCGTGTTAGGTGGCACCTTAAAATACCCGTATCGAACCAGATTCTCTCTGGTGAAAAACAACCATAACCTACTGTGAGAAAATATGGGAATATTCTCTTGATTCTTTCACATTCGGCGTTGGTAGCAGCTAATCCAATCAATGCAGGCTCAATCGAAAGGAGCTTTGATAATGATATTTTTCGGTTCAGTGGCTGAAAGATGTTGTTGGTGCATCGCGGTAAAGGCTGATTCTATCGAACGAACAGTTTCTGGCGTATCAAATAAAGCCGTACTCAACCTGTTCTTCTGAAGTTTCTCTTGTAGTTCAGACAATTCTTGTGGATGGCAGGCCAAATGTATAGCCGCCGCTTCATATTCTTCAGAGCTCGAGGTAATCAGTTCCGGTAATTCAATCGCCTCCAACAGGCTTGCAGCAACACGACTGGGAAAAGACTCACCCCGACAGGTCAAAACAGGCAATCCAGCCCAAAGCGCATCACTCGCGGTGGTACCTGCATTGTAGGGCAAGGTATCCAGAAACAAATCCGCACGTTTGTATCTGGCGAGATATTTATCTCTGGGGAGATTTTGTCCGAACACCAATCGACTAGGGTCGAT
>CAZAZB010000359.1:0-4371 GCA_964489485.1 uncultured Pseudomonadales bacterium
CTATATTCACTATGCCGCTGCGATGCAAAAAATGTTTGAAGACATATCCTTGAAGCTGATTGATCATTACCTTGGTGATATTTTGCGAGAAACCGGCAAGCTGGTTTTCGCTGGCGGCGGCGCCTTGAATGTGAAGCTCAATCAGAAGATTCTCGACTTGCCGATGGTCGAAGAACTATTTGTGCAACCGGCAGCAAGCGATGCCGGAACAGCTGTAGGCGCTGCATCTTTTGCAAGCTGGAAGCGTTCGGTAAAACCTGAGGTGATGAAACATGTTTATCTCGGGCCAGAATATACAACCGAGGAGTGTATGGCGGCTTGCCAATCGCACCCCGATAAACCTGTTTTAGAAAGACTTGATGATGTTGCGGTGAAAACGGCTGAATTGCTTGCCGCAGGGCACCCCGTGGCATGGTGCCAGGGCAGAATGGAATTTGGACCGCGTGCTCTCGGCGGGCGTAGTATTCTTGGCTGCCCAAACCATGAAGGTATTGCGGACAAGATTAACGAACAGATTAAATTCAGGGAGCGATGGCGGCCATTTTGCCCGAGTATATTAGATACCGTCGCACCCGAGATGATCAAGACGAATCACCCTGCACCTTTTATGACGATTACCTTCGAGGTGAGTGAAGAATGGAAAGCGCGGGTGCCAGAAGTTGTGCATGAGGATGGCACCTCGCGCGTTCAGGTGGTGAGCGAGGATACGAACCCAAGATACTATGCGTTGCTTAAAGAAATGGAAAAACTAACGGGTAATGGTGTCGTGCTCAATACATCAATGAACCGGCGAGGTGAGGCAATGGTTTGCTCGCCTGAAGATGCCCTGAATATGTTCTTTGGCTCTGACCTGGAGTATCTGGTTCTGGAAGATCTACTGGTGACAAAACAGAGCATCTGATGCCTGAGAAAAAAATAGCACCCAGGCTTCAGGTTCTACAGATATGTCATGATTATTCAGGTCCCTTTGTCGATATCTGCCGGTTGTATTATGGCGCGTTTCAGAATGCTGATATTACAACGCTATATCTAAGGGGCGATGAGAGTGCTGAGGTTACTCAGCGATCCGGTGGTAATGACGTCGTGTACCTGGGCCAGGTCAAAGGTTCGCTCCGCGGCATAAAATTTTCAACGATTTTTCAGGTAGCCAAATTGTTTCGGTCGCGTCAATTCGACCTCGTGGTGGCGCATCGATACAAAGCCATCTATCTGGCGGGGATCATGAGTTATTTCTTTACGATACCTGTCATTCTGGGTGTCGCGCACGAACATAGTGTTTTCAAACGGATCACACGGGCGTTATTTGTCACCTTCTGGCGAAAGAATATCCATCTGTTGGCTGTTTCAAAATCGGTTGAAGCAGATATTCTGAAATATTGTCCAGGTCTTAAAGATGAAGGACGCATTCACACCATTGAAAATGCCATCGATGTGAGGCAAGAAGCATCGCTACTTTCCCGTCAGAGGGCGAGGGTCGAACTGGGTGTGGGTAGTGACATGTTTTGCTACGGGACCGTTGGACGATTGGTTGAAAAAAAGGAGCATGAATTACTGCTTGCCGCTTATGCCAGGGTTGCCAATACTGAAAATTGCCTGGTTATTGTCGGCAGCGGACCTAGAGAGATTGCGCTCAAGGCGCTTGCCGACGATTTAGGCATCTGCGATCGAGTCATATTTACCGGCAGCGTGAATGAAGCCTGCAGGATCTACCCTGCCTTTGACGCTTTCGTATTTTGTTCCGGTGAACGAGAAGCATTCGGCATCGTTCTTCTTGAGGCAATGTTGGCGGAAGTACCAATAGTCTGTACAGACGCCGAAGGACCGCGAAGTGTTGTTGCAGACACAGCGATTCTATTTCAAAGTGGGTGCCCGGATGATCTTGTTGAAAAGATGCAAGAAATGGAAAAGATGACTAACGAAGATCGTGCCGGGTTGGCCGCAAGGGCGAAGGAGAGACTGAACTCGCACTACACCATCGAGGTTTTCGCCAGGGAGTTGCACGAGATCCCCGTTCTGAAGACCCTGTTGACGAATCTATCAGGCAGTATTGCCACAGCCAACGAAGGAGCTCCGTTTTGACTATCATCGATTGGAGCAAACAGTACGAGCACCGAAAATTCATTGCCAGGAAATTTGGCACCATCTGGCAGATACCTATCGCACGGCGATACTACAATGTACTCAGCAAGCTCGGTAACCAATCTACCAGGATATTGGAGATTGGTGCTGGTGATCGCGGTCTGGAGAAAAAAATGGCCCGGTACTGGGGACAATTTAGTTACAAATCCTGTGACATCGACCAACGGCATCCGCATGATTTCGCCAATATCAATGCGGTCGATGAATCCTTTGATTTGATCTGTGCCTTTGAGCTGATCGAACATGTGAGCCTGGAAGAAGCGCATCACCTACTCACTCGATGCTTCGAGGTGATCGATCCTGGCGGTCAAATCGTGCTGACCACACCCAATATCTACTACCCTCCCGATTTTCTGAGAGACGCAACACACCGCACGCCTTTTTGCTACGACGAATTGGGTGGGCTGCTTAGGCTATGTGGCTTTGAAGTGACCGCGATTTACAGGATGTATCATGACTCTATACTAAAGAAGTTTGTTAGAAGAATCCTGATGTTTCCAATTTACAGAGTGATGGGAATTGATTTTGCGCATCAGATACTTGTCGTTGGGAAAAAGCCAGACGAGTTGTGAGGCCGTAGGGCTGAGAGGCCATTTAGATCTATGAGACCATAGAGCTGTGAGAATACTTTTTGTAACCAAAGGTCAGGGTGATCCGGCTGCCCGTTATCGAGCCATGCCACTTCGATTGCGGCTTGAAGAGCTTGGTCATCAGACATCAGTGTGCGACGCTGCCGCTGGTTTTACTGGCAAGCTCAGGCTCCTGTCTGATGCTAAAAAAGCAGATCTTGTTTTTGTGCAGCGTAAACTCTTCTCGCCCTGGTTTGTTCGCCACCTCAGGCGATCTTGTCGCCATCTTGTTTTTGATTTTGATGATGCGATTTTCAGCAAGAGTAATGGAGATGCCTCGTCGGGAAGGCTGGCAAGGTTCAGTCAGATGATCGAATCATCGGATCTTGTCTTAGCAGGGAATGCCTATCTTGCAGACTACTGCATGAATCTATCATCGGCGGCGTTATCTGCAGTCGCACCAATTGTAATGGTGCCAACACCCGTTGATGAAAAAATGTATCTATCGGTGCATGAAAAGAGCAATGACTGCGTTCTGGTATGGATTGGTAGTCAATCAACCCAAAAGTATCTGGAATCCCACCGTGAAACCTTCGAGGCGATTGGCCAGGCGTGTCCCAATGTGTCCCTCAGAGTGATTTCAGATTTTGAGTTTAGCCTGATCAACATGCCCGTTGATAATGTTCCCTGGTCGAGTGAGTCAGAAGCGGAGCAACTTGCCACCGCGAATATTGGGATTGCGCCGATGATAGATAATCAGTACAGCCGGGGGAAATGTGCGTTAAAAATAATTCAATATATGGCCGCAAGGTTACCGGTGGTCAGCTCTGATGTTGGTGCGAATCGTGATGTCGTTGTACCCGGCGAGACGGGCATTCTTGCAAAGAATACGCAGGAATGGATTAAGGCTGTTCAATCATTCGCAGGCGATTCGGCATTACGCGATCAGATGGGAAAATCTGGTCGGGAGAGGATGATTGAACATTATTCACAGACCGCGGTGGTGGACCGGATAGTAAAGATTCTGACAGAAAATCAGCTATTGGAACCCATGAGCTAGTGTTGCTGAACGCTGTAGCCTGCCATGTGCGATAGCCGTGTCATGGGCGCATATCCCCATCCAGTGCTGCGTTTAGCCGTTTCTCAAAACCCCACTGTTGTAGTGAACTTAGTTTGCTCGCCTGCCGGTATTCGGAAATAAATTTATCAATCCCGTACTGGATAAAAAATGCCTTATCTTCCTGTGAATTAAGTAGATGGGCGATATTGCGTGCCCGATGCAATACACCGAGCGGCGAACCCCTTGTGGCGAGGTCTGAGATGTCCACTAAAGACATACGTTCACCATCAAGAAGAATATTGCCGAGATGAATGGCACGGAAATAGATACCGGATTGATGCAGTTGTGCGAGGTAGGCAGGTAATAACTGGAGCGCAGAAATTCCTTCTTCCATGGATCGTTCACGCAAATCTTTTCCGTCCAGTCGATCGTAGACCACCATGTGAACAGGTATTTCTTTACAGTAGATAACGTCTTTAACAATTGGCGCAGAGATGCCCAGTTCGAGCAGCTTGCGACTGCTGCTGGTGAATTGAACTGCCTGGGGGAACATGCCGCCTGCTGGTTTCTGCAACATCTCCCAGGCAAAAAGTGCGACGCAGG
>CAZAZB010000360.1:0-4357 GCA_964489485.1 uncultured Pseudomonadales bacterium
GCCAGTTAACTCTGTTCGTTCAATTTTCTCGAATAGCTGGGCGGCATCATTCGCGAATGGCGAACGATCCAGTAAAAGATCAAGGATCACATTGGTGTCAAACAGAACTCTCAAAGATTTTTCTGCTCTAGATGGTCATGATAATCCTGCACCGTTAAAGATTTGTCCTTCAAAATACCACGCAGGGATGCAGTCGCTGGATAGTCATCGGGCACATCTTCTAAGGCTTCATTCCTGATGAACTCGAACAGATCAGCCACAATGGCCGACACCGACTTACCGGATGACTTCGCGTATCGTTTAGCGCCTAGAATCAGATCTTTATCAAGGCGAAGGGTCAGTTTATCTCCCATCCAACAACTCCATGTGAGGCTATAGCATTAGTTTGTCGTGCATATTTTTCAATATTGTACGTCACACCTCTCGAGCTGTCAAAAAGTCGTTCGAACAGGCACTGCTCTCAATTCCAGATGTGGGACAAGATCTCGATTTTGAACGACCAGGCAGATCGCTGCTACGACCTATTTAGGCAATGGCAGGGGAAACCGATCAATCGGCATGAAACCAAGGTGCTATTAGACCAAGGTGCAGTGAAATATCAGCGTCTATCACCGGTTTTTCAACCCCGGTGATCTTGTTCTCTCAGGAGCTTTAGAAAACCGGTTAACCCTATTGCTTCTGTATCTTTGGCCAGGGGAAATTTTTCTGCGCCTGAATAGATAATAAATTTTCGTGTCGCCATAATTTCATGGCAGGCATGATGAAAGCTTATTTTTGTTTTGGGTGAAGACGTGCGTTTGACTTCAATCGCCCAGACTTCACTGCCAGATTTTTCAAGCACAAGGTCAATTTCTGTCTGGTCACTGGTTCTGTAGTAACTTGCGCGCCACTTACCGGATAAATTTCCCAATACATTTTCAATGACGAATCCTTCCCAGGAATGCCCTAGTACAGGGTGGCCTAGCAAATCATCAAAGTTTGATATCGACAGTAAACGGTGGAGCAAACCAGTATCCCGTATATATATTTTAGGGGATTTCACCAGCCTTTTTTTTGTATTCCCTGCCCAGGGTGGTAGTTGACGAAGCATGTAGATATCGTTGAGGACATCCAGATAATTTTTTATCGTTGTGTGAGACACTTCAAGGCTTTTCCCAAGGGAAGACATGTTGACTTGTTGGCCCTGAAAATGAGAAACCATCGTCCAGAAACGCTGCATTTTAGTTGTCGAAACATTGATACCGAGCTGCGGTATGTCTCTTTGAACATAAGAGGCGATGAAATCGGAACGCCAGCGCCAGCTTTCTTCATCGGTAACGGCGAGATAGCTTTGCGGAAACCCGCCTCTAAACCATAACTTCTCTGGTGAAAACTCCAGGGGGTTAACTGCCTCAACTTCCAGCACCGAAAACGGTTTCAGTTCAAGATATCGGATACGACCAGCAAGAGATTCCGACGATTGCCGGAGCAGATCACGAGAGGCCGACCCCAGTAGAAGAAACTGAGCATTCTGCTCACCAGCCCTTTTTCTTATATCAATGAGCCCTCGTAGAAGACTGAATAAGTCTGGTTTGAGTTGAACTTCATCTATGATGAGTAGCTTGCCTGCAAAGCGCCGCAGATAGCTTTCCGCATCCTCCAATTTGGCAATGTCTGTATCGAGTTCCAAATCAAGATAGTGCACAGGCTTATCGGGCATTGATTGAGAGAGTTCCAGCGCTAGCGTCGTCTTGCCAACTTGTCGCGGTCCAAGCAGTGCAACAGCTGGCATATGGCTTAATGCGTCTAAAAGTTCATCGTTGAGTAGCCTATTAATCATTAGGTTACTATGGCAGGTTCTGATTATTTGGCAAGAAAAGAACCATATTTATCTGTTTTTTGAAACTTATACTTTCAAATTACAGAGAATTACGGGGACAGGTTACTTAATTGCAAGCAGGGTACAGTGTTTCGGAGAGATAAGTAAACTCCCTGGATCCCCATGATCATACACATATCGTGTGTATATTTTCGGAAGTGAAAAGTAAAGAACTGATCAAAGAGCTAGCAGTCAACGGATGGGTCTTAAAGCGGGTTCGTGGAAGTCATCATCAGTTTATTCATCCTGATGTAGGTCACAGCACTACGGTTCCTCATCCCAAAAAGGATCTCGGTACACGTCTGGTAAGCGCGATCAGAAAACAAGCGAGGTTAAAATAATGCGGTATTTTGTGTTGATCGAATCACCGGAAAAGAAACTCAATGCGGCTTATGGCGTCGTGGTCCCGGACATACCGGGTTGTTTTTCTGCAGGCGATACACTTGACGAAGCGCTCAGTCTTGCAAAAGAGGCGATCATTCTACAGTTGGAAGACATTTTGCAACGTGGCGAAGAGATTCCTGAAGCATCCTTACCAGAGGAAATCATGGCCGCGCGTGGAGAAGGTCAGGATTGGGCGTGTTTTGGGATAGACATAAATCTGGAGCACGTCTCTACAAGAGCAAAACGAATCAACATTACCATGCCAGAGGGCGTACTGAACATGGTTGATGAAGTCGCGAAGAAGAACCATCAAAATCGTTCAGCGTTCCTGACTGAGGCTGCTCTTGATAAAATTCGCCATGGTTAAAATCCCTTATCCATGCCCTAGTCGCTCACGGTTGTAGTTGCCGGTACTGACGGCTTCACACCATTCGGGGTTTTCCAGATACCAGGCAATGGTCTTCTCAATCCCCGATTCAAACGTCTCCTGCGGCTCCCAGCCCAGCTCACTTTTGATTTTGCTTGCATCAATGGCATAGCGCTGGTCATGTCCCGGGCGGTCAGTGACGTGCTCAATTAAACCGAGAAGGTCATCTTCTGTCCGTTCATTAATCTTGCTGCTCAATACATTGCAAATCGTCTTCACAATGTCGATGTTCATCTTCTCTTCGTTGCCACCAATATTATAAGTCTCACCTGCTTTGCCAGTCGTTGCCGCTGCGTACAAAGCCCGGACATGGTCATCGACAAACAACCAGTCGCGAATCTGATCGCCCTTGCCATAAATAGGCAGCGGTTTTCCTTCAAGCGCATTTAATGTCACCAGAGGAATCAATTTCTCCGGAAACTGAAAGGGGCCATAGTTATTCGAACAATTGGTCACCAGTGTCGGCAATCCGTATGTTTCGCACCAGGCGCGAACAAGGTGGTCGGAACCCGCTTTACTGGCTGAATAGGGTGAATTTGGACTGTAGGGCGTGACCTCCTGAAAGAGCCCTTCGGCACCGAGTGAACCATACACTTCGTCCGTTGACACATGGTGGAACATAAATTCGTCTGGTTCATGGTCGCGCCAGTAATGGAGGGCCGCATTTAGCAATGTAAAGGTGCCTACCACATTGGTCTGGATAAAGTCCCCAGGGGAGTCGACTGACCGGTCTACATGGGATTCGGCGGCGAGATGAATCACTTTGTTGGGTTTAAAGTCTGCAAAGGCCGTTGCAATACCTTCCTCGTCACAAATGTCTACTTCAAGAAATTGATAGCGATCACTGGCGTCAATGGACTTTAAAGACGCAAGATTACCAGCATAGGTCAGCTTATCCACATTCAGGACATTGTGGTCCGTCTCGTTAATCAAATACCGGACTAACGCAGAACCAATAAAGCCTGCGCCACCTGTGACTAGAAAATTCATCTACTACCTCTGCTGTCTACGACCCTAATTAATTGCCCGTCATTGTGGCGAATGGGTGGAATCTTGTAAACCAACTTCCCATCGCGTCATCGGGACGTTGAACCTCTTGCCTGCTATGGGGATAATGTAAACACATCTCCCTGGAGCCTCCGGCTCTGTTATGACTGACAAATTAATATTAACGCCGCTCGAAAAGGCATCCGGGTTGCTATCCGTTGCACTCCAACAACCAAAAACTGAATTCACCCGTGACGCAGTTATTCAACGTTTTGAATACACCTACGAACTCTGTTGGAAGTTTATTCTCAGAGATATGATCGAAAGCGAAGGGAGCGAAGCAGTCACTCGTTTAAACAGGAAGGATCTATTTCGACTCGCCGCTGACAAAGGCCTAATTGCGGACCCCTTATCATGGTTTTCTTATCATAAAGCAAGGAATGAAACATCACACAATTATAACGAGACGAAGGCAGAGGAAACCTATCGAACAGCGAAAACATTCGCGCCTGACGCCAGGGATTTGTTGAACATTTTAAAAGACAGACATGCTGGATCTTAGTCAAACGCAGCTAGCGGCTATTCAGCAAATATTGAAGACCATCTTACCGCCGGGATCAGAAACTTATGCCTATGGTTCACGGGTAAAAAATAATGCCCGACAATTTTCAGATCTGGATTTGGTCATCAAATCCAAATCT
>CAZAZB010000361.1:0-4347 GCA_964489485.1 uncultured Pseudomonadales bacterium
GTGCATCCATCCAGTGCCAGAGCTGTTCCGGATTACCCGAATCTGCGCTGGAGAATGGCAATCGTGGAACCTTGTTGGATCTGAAAATAACATTACGATGTAAGTTTTGATTCTGCGGCGCGGGACTGTACTCATAGGCGACAAATGTGGTGAATCGGCCCGGTTGGTTATGCCGCTGTGCCGCATCGATTGTTTGTTGCCAGGCATCCAGTGGCCATCGCTCATCACTCAATTCAGGCACTTCCAGAGGAGATCCCTTCGGTAAACGAAGAATGTCAACCAGCGATCGAATTGCCTTGCCCACATCTTCTCGATTCGAGCTCCTTAGCTGACTGCTCAAATCCAGCCTTGATAAGGGACCGTCTGGCTTTGCCAGTTCAGGTAATACGCCCATGAACTTCCCATGATCAGTGACAGCCGCGAAATCCAGCGGTCCATTTTTCAATTGCATTGAGAATCCACTGGGATGCTGGATCTTCTCGCCCTTTGCATAACGATAGGCGTCATCCGGGGTCGCTCTGGCACCAAACAGGAAGGCATCGAAAGAGTTCTGGGTGTGAATATGCAGGTCGCCGAAGTAGGCGCTGCGAGCTACTGCGGCAACCGTCTCTTGCGCTAACAAAGTCTGGCCAGGAAAAAATAATCCACTCAAGCAGATCAGGACAATTAACCCCGGTCTAAAATTCCTAACACCTGAAACTGAAATCTATCTACCTCCCCATCAACGTGAATCCCATCAACATGCACTCCGTCACCTCAACACAATTCCAGGTTGCATACAAATCGCACACACTGAGACATGACCACCTTCTTGCCTTCGGTAAAAAAAGCACAAAAAAAACGCCGGTCCCAATAGGAGCCAGCGTTTGTTCTTACACGTCTATCGCCTAAACAAAATGCCTAAATACTAAGCATATATCTCAGGTAGTAGATTCGACCGCGAGGATCGTGTGTAAACGGATCAAATGCACCGTCTGTATTAACCAGGGGTGGATCTTCATCCGTAGCATTCTTGATACCCAGGGTAATCGCAGAACCTTCGCTCTGGAAACCCAGCTCTGGCAAATCATAAGAATACTGCAGATCCAAAGTGGTCATACTGTCGATTTTTGGCGCAAACCCGATGAACCCACCACGCAATGCGCTTTGTGGTACATCATCAGTATAGCCGTCAATATAGCGAATGGTCGCCGTCGCCGCATGGCGGTTCTTGGCCCAACCAAACATCCAGTTCCACTTATACTCAGGTAATGGATGACCAACACTGTTACCGGCATTTCTGCTACCAACACCATCAATCTTGACACCGGCATCGGTCACCAGATCGTAAGCAATTGTGTAGCTAATGCCGAAATTCGTCCTGAAATCCCCGGCATTACCGAGAGAGAAGTCATAGCCAATCATCAAATCAATACCCGATGTATCAAGACTTGGCGCATTGAAATAAGAGGATTGTGTTCTGAGCAAACTACCGTCTGAACCCCGAATAACCTTATCTGGCAGTCCAGGTCCAATCGAATAGACTTCCGCAATACCGTCACTGTTCTGGTCAGAAACGCCGCACAATGGGCCAGCAAGTGGATCATCGTTAGTGCCATCCGGACAGCGCGAAGCATTATCCTGATTGATCAGATCCTGGTGTCCTTCCCGCGAGATCAAGTTATCGTACTGGTAATTATAGTAATCCAGGTCGATATGTACCCCTTCCAGTGCACCGCTAGGTATCCAGGAAAGCCCAATATTATAGGCGGTTGCCTCTTCAGGTTTGAGGTTAGGATTACCATCGGTGAGGGTTGGTCTGAATGCCAAACCACCAGTACCGGAGAAAGCATCGGTTGAGTTCAACAGCGTTGTCGCCAGGCCGCCAGACTGAAGTAAGGATGCCACTCTAAACGACGTGCCAACTGATCCGCGAAAGGTCAATTCATCTGTCGCCCGAATCATCAAAGTTGCCTTTGGATCGAAGGTATCAGTACTGATTTCATCAAACTTCTCATACCGTCCTGCGAGCGTTAATTCCGCCCAATCCGTTAGCGGAATATTCAATTCCGCAAAGAATGAATAAGAACTCAGTTTGTTTCTCCAATCCTGAGCACCAAACACAAACTTGAAGTTGTTGTTGTTCAGGTTGGTGTCATTGTCTACCAGGATTTTTTCAGTACGGTATTGAGCACCGACGGCTAATCCCATTGCACCAGCACTCATGTCCATGATGTCACCCGCAAAGACAATATCGAGTACCAACTGTTCATTTTCAGTGTCCGAGGCAATTGCACCAGCCATCCATTGAAGTAACTCAGCTGGATTCTGGTAGCGAAGCGCAGCTTCTGCAACCGTCAAGGTTGGATCAGCAGCCCAGGCAGATGTGTCCGAGGCATTCCACTTGGCACCGGTGACAGGATCATAAACACTGGTCTGGAAGCTGTTGTAATAGAAACAGTTACCGGTTCCGTCGTTCCCTGAACCTTTCGTACCCGTGATCTGGTTACATTCCCGACCGCCAAGACCCGCATAGGCTGCATTGGTGTTTGACGTCAGTGTGTCGGACGGCGTCTGTGCGGCAATTCGCCGTTGCGAGAAGGTCGCGGATGCATCCATGGTCCAGTCTCGATCACCCAATTCGAAGTCCCACAACATACCCGTATTGAAGCGGTAGGTGGTTCTGTCATAGGTAGAACGCGTATCCAGTGGACGATCTTCAAAACTCGACGCAGGGGTACCGCCTAGCATTCTTTGCAGTGCCAGGTATGGAACAGGCGCTACACCACGTCTCTGAGCATCTAACTGAAGACCAAGAGAATCAGCAGGGATAGTCGCAAATGTCACATCAGGAAAGAGTGAGTTACCACGTCTGGCATAGTTGTCCGAAAAGCTGGCTGATCCATAAACTTCTATATTGTCTGAAAGATTAATACTGGCATCCAGATGAAGTTTCGCCTGGGTCTCTTCCATGACAAGATTAAAGAAGCTCGAGAAATCGTAGATACATAAATTACCCACGGGACCCAGTGTTCCCTGGGGGCCGTCTGCATCCGCTGCCAGCTGACAATCAGGATCTCTACCAGGTCCAAATGAATCAGATCCTGGATTGAAAAAGCTCGGTGTATTGGTGATCGCACCTAGAGGAACATAACGCCCAGGCTGACCGAAAGTTGATAGCCCGGACTGACCAAAACGATCGAAGCGATCAGCAATCTGTAGCCCACCACGATCCAGATAACTGCCCGACACGGTCATGTGCCCAAGATCACCAGAAACACCCATGATCATCGCGAACAAGGTATCGGATTGTTTCCCGGTGGCATCATCTTCAGCATAGTCAATCTGCATCTCGATGCCTTCGAATTTCTTCCGGGTAATGAAGTTCACAACACCGGCGATGGCATCTGCACCATATAAGGCAGAAGAACCATCTTTCACAATCTCGACTCGCTCCAGGGCTATATTAGGTATCAAACCTTGAACATCGACAAAGCCGCTGCCAATGTTGTCAAAATCTGTTGTGACATTTCGCTTGCCATTCAACAGGATTAGCGTGGCGCCATTTCCAAGGTTCCGTAGGTTAACACTGGCATTACCGGTTGAACTGTCACCGCCGGAAAACGCGTTAGCCGCGCCACCGAGTGAACCCGAATTAAATGTCAGATTCCTGATGACATCCTTCATGTCAGTCGCACCTATCATATCCAGATCCGCTTTGGTAAGAACGGATAATGGAGAAGGTGAGTCTTCTGCTGATCGTTTAATATATGAACCCGTTACAATTACCTCTTCCATTTCTTCTTCGGCAACTGCGGGCATAGATGAAAACAAACCTAGGGTACCTACTATCGCAGCTACCCCAGTCCACACTTTCCTCGTGCTGGGTATCGTCATGATATTTCCTCTTCTACTGTATTACGCTAACCGGCAGAACTGCCGGTATCCCCCGAATTCGCAACTTAGACTTAGAACGACGACAAGTGACTTATTGGTAGCACTGCACAAGTCCAGCGTATTCTTGTGAGTCAGTCTATGTCGAGATAACAGTCCGAGTCAACGAGCCTGTCAATGCAGTTGAAAAAAGAATATCAAGCCAGGTTCTCATTTTTTGTCTATTTGATTTTATTCTTGCTTTTCCAAAGACAAAGCAACCGCCTCTGTATAGGTGATAATGACCATTTGACCGAGACTTAGCATTGCAAAGCTCTCTGGCTGTACGTCACCTATGATATGCAATCTGTCTTTCGCATCAAGAATCGTCACTGTCCGCGTAATCCTGTTCATGCCTTCAATACTACAGACAGCACGGATGGTTCTGGCGACCGCACCACCTGGAATTTCTCCCTGTGCTGTTCGAATTTGATC
>CAZAZB010000362.1:0-4343 GCA_964489485.1 uncultured Pseudomonadales bacterium
CAGGGGCTGGCGGTCTGGCCGTTACGATACTCTTTCGAAAAAATGGCGGGACTGTATTGGGGAAAACAACCTCTCCAACAACGCCCTGGCTGTTCTGATCGTTGGTCCTGATATCAAAATCCCAATTTCGCATCTTTTTGCTGCCATAGTGCGCCTGGGAAGGATTTTTATACCCACCGCGCCACTCATCAAATGCGTCCCGGTATTTTGGATCAAGGTATTTTCGATATTGTTCATGGCTACCCCCCGCATGGGTATCCGCCGTGATTAAGACATAAGGGTTGCTATTCACTTGCTCGTCTCCTGCATCGCCCTGGCGTTGATATAAGCGCGTTCGGAAATCTCTTCATATTCAACAACGGTCTTTCGAAAGTCATTGTAAGATTTATAGATTCTCTGGTTGAGCGGATCATCATCCACAATGCCTGCGACCACTTCGCGTGATATAGATGCGAGCTCTGCAATGACATCATCAGGTAACCTTCTGAGCTCAACACCATGGACGTCGATAAGCTCATGAAGTGCAGCATTGTTTCGAGCAGTGTATTCCGCCAGTAAGTCATTATTAACCATAAGAATCGCTGCTTGTAGTATCGCCTTTAAATCATCCGGCAGGGCATCGTAGGCTTCCTTGTTCACTATTGCCTCAAGGTTCGGTCCGGGTTCCTGCCAACCAGGATAGTAGTAATATTTCGCTACCTGATGCAGACCAAAAGCCAGATCATTAAAGGGACCCACCCACTCTGTCGCATCAATGACGCCTGTCTGCAGACTGGTGAATATTTCACCCCCGGGGAGGTTAACGGCGGTACCACCTGCCCGTTCAAAGACCTCGCCGCCCAGGCCCGGTATGCGCATTTTCATCCCCTTGAGATCATCTAGCGAATTTATTTCCTTGTTGAACCATCCCGCCATCTGTACACCCGTATTGCCTGCCGGAAAGGGCACCAGGTTGTATTTCGCATAGAGTTCCCGCCAGAGTTCAAGACCGCCACCATGGAGCAGCCAGCCATTCATCTCCTGCGCTGTTAAACCGAAGGGGACAGCGGTGAAAAATTGTGCGATTGGGACTTTTCCTTTCCAGTAGTAGGCCGCTCCATGCCCCATTTGCGCAGTACCCTGGGAGACAGCTTCAAAAACTTCAAGCGGAGGGACAATTTCACCGCCGCCATAAACCTTAATATTAAGCCGCCCATTACTCATTATTCGTACTTGATCGGCTATTTTTTCAGGCGCTAAACCCATTCCGGGCAAATTCTTTGGCCACGTCGTCACCATCCTCCAATTGTAAATTTTCTCAGGGGCAGTTTTATTATCGGTTGATGCTGCCTGTCTATCTTCGCTACAACTCGTTAGGAGGAGCGCACCTACAACCAGAATCAAGTTTAGTTTCAATTGAGATTTCCTCTTAAGCGTAAAATAGAGCCGACAGTAAATCCGGCACAACCCATAACTTACCATCCGACTAGCCAACCGGTTCAAGCTTCGCATAAGCCATCATTAACCACTTACTGCCCACATCAAGAAAGTTTACTTCGATCCTTGCCTGTTTGCCCTGACCTTCATAATTGACGACTACACCTTCACCAAATTTTCCATGTCTGACGCGCTGACCGAGTTTAAATTCCGTACCATCAACCTGTGCACCTTTTAGAGTCAATGGCGTAGAAACGGGTCGACTGGCAGGTCGCACCATCGTATTTTTTTGGCGTACTTCCTGGATAAGTTCTTCGGGTATCTCTGTGATGAAGCGCGAAGGCCGATTGTAGGAATCTGTGCCATGCATGCGCCTGGCCTCAGCGTATGTCAGATAAAGCTGCTTCATCGCCCGCGTCACCCCCACATAGCAAAGCCGCCTTTCTTCCTCTAACCTACCAGGCTCTTCTAACGACATACTATGGGGGAAGAGACCTTCTTCCATTCCCGCCAGAAAGACCAGTGGAAATTCCAGGCCCTTTGCACTGTGCAAAGTCATGAGTTGCACACAATCCTGATTTTTCTCCCCCTGTCCTTCCCCTGCCTCTAAGGCTGCATGGCTTAAAAATGCTTCCAGAATCGTCTGTTCGTCAGCGCCTTCATCTTCAAGACCCTCATCGAAACTATAGTCATCATCAGGATCAAATGTTCTTGCTGCACTAATTAATTCAGACAGGTTCTCGATTCTTGCCTGACCCCTCTCTCCACGTTCTTTCTTATAATACGCCTCGAGTCCGGACTCCTCGACGACCAATTCGACCATATTGGCCAGATCGAGATTCTCGGATGCCTCATCAAGAGACTCAATCAATTCAACAAAACCGCCAATCGCATTCCTGGCCCGACCAGTGAGTTTTCCATTTTTAACAAGCATGTCTGCCGCACGCCACATAGAGACATCTTCCACCCGTGCACACTCCCGAATATCCTGCACGCTGCGATCACCGATCCCCCGCGTCGGGGTATTAACAATACGCTCAAATGCCGCATCAGAATCTCTAGCGGCGATAAGTCTCATATAGGCTAGCGCGTTGCGGATCTCCGCCCTTTCAAAAAATCTTTGTCCACCATAGATACGATAGGGTAGCTGTGCTCTTAACAAAGCTTCTTCCAAAACCCGTGACTGCGCGTTTGAGCGATACAAAATTGCAGCTTCACTGTGTGGATTACCACTTACCGCCCACTCCTTAACTCTTTCAACAATGTATCGCGCCTCATCAATTTCGTTGTATGCTGAGTAGACTCTGATGAGGTCACCATCACTGCCATCGGTCCAGAGCTTCTTACCCAGACGTCCTACATTTCGATCAATGAGTCCATTAGCGGCATTAAGAATATTGGCGGTAGAGCGATAGTTCTGTTCCAATTTGATAGTGCGGCTGTTAGGAAAGTCTGTCGTAAACCGTTGTATGTTTTCAATCTTGGCGCCACGCCAACCGTAGATTGACTGATCATCATCGCCAACGACCGTCAGCAGATCCCGATTACCTGCCAGCACACGCAGCCAGGCATATTGAATCGTATTGGTATCCTGAAACTCATCAACCAGCAATGTCGCAAACCGATCCTGATAGTGTTGCAGCAGCCTGGGGTTGTTCAACCAGAGTTCATGGGCACGAAGCAACAACTCTCCGAAGTCGACCATACCACCTCGTTCACAGGCTTTTTCATAGGCGCTGTAGATCTGCAGGTGGGTTTGTTCATAAACATCACCCGCTGCTTCAATATGTTTCGGGCGCAGGCCTTCATCTTTCTTGTGATTGATATACCAGAGCGCCTGGCGGGCTGGCCATTTTTTCTCGTCCAGCTCCAGACTTGATATCATTCGTTTGACCAGACGAAGCTGGTCATCTGCATCGATGATCTGGAAGTTTTGCTGCAATCCCGCTTCCTGCCAATGCATACGCAGAAGACGATGCGCTGTACTGTGAAAAGTACCCACCCACATGCCCCGAATCGGCATGGCCAGGAGTGACTCGATTCTACCGCGCATTTCCGCCGCTGCCTTGTTGGTAAAGGTAACAGCCAAAATACTATAAGGGGAGACACCCTGGGTCTGGATCAACCAGGCGATTCGATGTGTCAGCACACGTGTCTTACCGCTGCCAGCACCGGCAAGAATGAGGGCGCTGCCAATGGGGCCCGCTACCGCTTCGCGTTGCGCCTCGTTAAGGGAATCAAGAATATGGGAAACATCCACTCGCCTAAAAACCTCGAAACTGGAATTCGTTGTGCAGGTTCAATTCAATGTCATCACGCAACTGACTATTCTACCGTAACAGATTTTGCCAGATTTCTCGGCTGATCGACATCCGTACCCTTGAAAACAGCAACATGGTACGCAAGAAGTTGCATGGGAATAGCATAAATAATGGGAGATATTGCTGCATGACACTCAGGCATGCGCAGGATCGTGACATCATCTTCCTCAGGAAACTGACTCTTCTCATCTGCAAAAATGAACAGTTCTCCACCCCTTGCTTTGACTTCCTGTAAGTTTGACTTCAATTTTTCAAGCAATTCGTCGCCGGGCGCCACGGCAACCACGGGCATATCGTCGTCAACGAGTGCCAGTGGACCATGTTTGAGTTCACCTGCAGGATAACCCTCGGCATGAATGTAGGATATTTCCTTTAGCTTTAATGCACCTTCCAGCGCGATAGGATAGTGAGTACCTCGCCCAAGGAAAAGGGCATGATGCTTCTCAACGAATCGTTGTGCCATTATTTCAATCTCAGCATCCAGTTCAAGGACTCTTTTTAAAATAGAAGGTGCACTGGCGAGAGCCTGAACCAACTCTTCCTCTTCCTGGTCGCTTAACTTGTTATGTTTTCCCAGGGCAATAACCAACAGCAATAAGTCTGCCA
>CAZAZB010000363.1:0-2168 GCA_964489485.1 uncultured Pseudomonadales bacterium
CCTCAGCGAGCACGGCAATCTTGTCGAGCACCGGCAGAACCCGATCAGCATCTCCCTGGGGTAGCCAAAAAAGTAGTTCGGTGAAACCCTGATCAATCCTCCCCTTTAACTGGTCCAGATCAGTCGGTGCACCGAAAAGAGCAAGAGTGACAGTGTCTACATTTCGACCTCTGGCATCGCAGGCATCCTTTAAATTTTCCATACCACCACTGCCAGATCCACCGATCGGCATCCAGCCGTCACAATAGTCGGCGATGCGGTCGAACACCCATTTTGAATTAGCACCCATCCATACCGGCGGTCCACCCACCTGAACGGGTTTGGGCCAGGACCAGATAGGATCAAAATCAACATAGTCGCCATGATATTCCGCCTCGTCATGGGTCCAGATTTCTCTCATTGCCAGAATTTTCTCGCGTACGACCTTCCAGCGATTTTTGTAGTCGGCACCGTGGTTTTCCATTTCTTCGCGATTCCAGCCGGCGCCAATACCAAGAATAAGCCGGCCACCCGATAGGTAGTCCAGCGTTGCACATTCTTTTGCCAGGGTAATAGGGTCTCTTTCGATCACCAGACAGATACCTGTGCCGAGCTTGATTCTTTTTGTCACAGCGGCAGCAGCCATTAGTGCGATAAATGGGTCATGGCTCCGCCAATAGTGCTCTGGCAGGTCACCGCCACCCGGGAATGGGGTTTTACGAGAAACGGGGATGTGGGTGTGTTCTGGGAAAAAGAGTGAGTCCAGTCCACGTTCCTCGACCGCTCGTGCTAGTTCAATGGGTTGAATTGTCTTATCGGTCGGAAATATTTGCACTCCAAAACTTGGCATCTTAATGGTTCTCCAAAACATAGGTTGAGTAGAAGGGCTGAAACAGAAGGGTTGGTATCTATGGTAACGCCAGATTTGATTCTGTGCTATCGCCTGTTGTTATTATTTAATGTCAGAGAACTACTCAAAGAGAACTTTCCACCGAGAGCTTCCCACCGAGTAGTTGTAACAGAGTGCATGTAACAGAGGGCCTCAGACCGATCAGGTATTTGGCTATTTGAGTCCACACTGGGATATGTCAAATCCCAGGCATAAAAAAGGGCGCCGAAGCGCCCTTAAAATTAACCCTTGTTGCTAAAGTCTAACGACCCATAGCATAGGTTAGTTCGACACCGTATGTACGTGGCTCAGTGACCTGACCAGTACGACGGAAGCCTTGAGTTTCATCATGTGATTCGATCTGTCGAATGCCAATTTCATCCAGCATGTTGTTCACGAAACCAGTAACGACCCAGCTTTGATTAGGGCTCTTCCATGTCGTACGGAAGTCATAACGCTCATACGCTGGTGCACGATCAAATTCCGTCTGGTACTGCGAGAAGAATACTTCGTCAATCCAGCTCGCAGCGAAGAGGAACTCGAGGTTTCCGTTATCACCCAATGGCAGGTTGTAAGCTGCCCAGAAAGATCCCTTGTTCTCAGGTACTTGTAGTATCTGGTTGCCTTTGATGTCCAGATTGGAATCAAGCGGAGGGATAACAGACTCAGGGTAGCGAATATCACCACCATCTCTGATCAACAACGTTTTCGTGTACTCACTAGGCGTATAGCTATAGTTACCACCGATAGTAATGTTGTCTGTTGCCAGCCACATTCCTTCGAGTTCAAAGCCATAGATTTCTGCACCCGGTGCTACCAGTACCGAAGAAGTCGTACCACCCACCAGTGATACTTCAGTACCAAAGGTGTGGATGGACGAGTAGTCATAGAAGTACGTAGATGCGTTTAACTGCAATGTATTATCCAGCAATTGAGCTTTATAGCCGATTTCGTAGGAAATCAACTCTTCCGGTTCATATTGCTCGGTTGCACTGAAGAATACCAGGTTAAACCCGCCGCCTCTGTAACCAGAAGTAGCAGAGAAGTACATCATGGAGCTATCATCAATATCCCAGTCCAGATTCACCCGCCAGGTAACCTTGTCATCCTTGCGTTTGAACGACCGATAAACGCTTAGTGACATTGGGATACCCTGAAGAACTTCTCCATTACCCGTTGGTTCGAGTGTCACTGGATCTAGCAAACCAAGAGCGACATTGTAGCTGGCAAGGCTGTTCACCACACCTACAGCTGCTGCTTCAGGATCATAGAACTGACTGCTGGGATCGATAGCATAAGG
>CAZAZB010000363.1:2268-4326 GCA_964489485.1 uncultured Pseudomonadales bacterium
GGATCGGTAGCACCGGTGAAAAACTGACCCGAAGCATTCGAGTTAAAGAAGTCTCCACGTTGATCAATAACCGCTTGATAGAAGAAAATACCTGACGTGAAGCTGATGCGATCGTTAATATCAACAAAAGCTTGTAGTTCGTGCGACTCATATTGTGCCTCATGATTCACATAGAACTGTCGGTCAAGGGTTGTACTAGCAGTGGAATCGTCTTCAGTAATCCGTTTGTAGCTCAGATCGTTAAAGCCATAGATATACTTAAATGACACGTTGTCATTCATATCCCAGTTTACTTCTAACTGATTTCCTGTCTGGTTGAAACGCTCAAAGTTTCCACCATTGGTGTAGGCACAAAGATCATCACCTTTGATGTTGCCCTTGTCGGTTAAGACACACTCAGTAGTAGAATTCCCTGAACCATTACCATAGTTAATGGCAAGTGAATCAAGAGACTCGTCGATACCTGTTCTGATTTGTTGAGCAGGTGTTACAAGACCGGTGGTTGGGTTCGTAAAAGAGACAACCGGTTGCGCGGTATTGAGGTAATTTCGCGCCAGAGGGTCTGTCTGTGTAGGATCAACAGGTCGATATCCAAAGGCTTGACCATTGAAGTCTCTGGATAGGCCATCCGGACTCTCACCGCGGAAGACAACCAGTCCACCACCATCAGCACCACCCATTACTCGATAAACTGTTGCCTTGTTCGTTCTCAGCATCACTTCGAGGTTGTCCATGGGTGTCCAGGTCAGGGAAACTGCATAATTTTCCTCACCACGGCTGTCAAGGTCCGGACCGCCGCCAAGATCTTTCACATAGCCATCACGTTCGCGATTAGAGAAGACAAAGCGACCACTTAATTGATCCTCAATCAGCGTACCATTGACCATACCGTAAAATTCTTTGGCATCGAAGTTACCGGCCATGGCTTTGAATTTGTAGTCAAATTCCTGGCTGGCTTTGTTGTAGATAAAGTTCATGGCTCCACCGACAGCATTTCGACCATATAGCGTTCCCTGAGGGCCACGTAGTATTTCGATTCGTTCCATATCCCAGAAACTACCGATTGTTGCCGTGTACAGGTCTTCGGAGTAAACGCCGTTCATGTAAGTAGAAATACCGGGGTCCCCACCCAGATTTCTAAAGTTTCTGCCAACACCGCGAATTGCAGCGTCATAAGGCAAGATTACTGTTGCAGGAATAAAATTCTGCAGGTCAGTCTGGTCACGAATACCGAAATCTTCGAGCATTTCGCTTGTGAATGCGGTAATCGAGATTGAAGTATCCTGGACGGATGCTTCCTGCCTCTCAGCAGTCACAACTACTTCTTCAAGTTGCCGGCCGCTTGGTGCGGCATTAGTTGCAACAGGAATTGCCAGGGCAATACCGATAGCACTAACGATGGGCAGCTTTTTAAGTAGATAGGACGGAACTCCGCCCTTCATTGAAGGTCCAATAGCCATTGCCTTCCCCCTAATTTAGTTTTTAGTTTTAATGTCTTAGAAGCATGAACTCCATGCCCGACGATCTGCTGGTGTTAGGCAAAGCCTTTATCAGGCAAGCTAAACTCTTAGCGGACAGCAACGCATAGAGCGCAGACAACGCTCCAAGTGCCACCATACCTCGACTGGAAAGCCCTTGCAATCAGCTTTTTTCACTATTCTACAGGGTGTCTGTGAAATAAAATCGTGTAGATTAGGGTCCTTTGGCTGATTTATCTCATCCGTGATAGATGGAAGTACCGCGAATTGGTAGGATTCATTAGTGAGAGCGGGTGTAGCTCAGTTGGTAGAGTCCCAGCTTCCCAAGCTGGTTGTCGCGAGTTCGACCCTCGTCGCCCGCTCCAGTTTGTAGTTGTGTTTATGGGAGAAGCCAAAGGCTACGAGTTCGCCCGAAGCGTCGGACCGCCTCGCAGCCCGCTCCAGTTTAGTTAGGAACCGCCAGGGTGGGCTGGTTGTCGCGAGTTCGATCGAAGCGTCGAACCGTCGAGACGTCGAACCGTTGCCGCCCGCTCCAGTTTAGTTAGGAACCGCCAGGGTGGGCTGGTTGTCGCGAGTTCGA
>CAZAZB010000364.1:0-4314 GCA_964489485.1 uncultured Pseudomonadales bacterium
TCAGCTACGTTGTGGGACTGTTGTTGTTTGCTTAACTTGTTTCTCGTTGAGTCTCCAGTCTTTGTCAGAGCTCCGACTGTGCCCGAAATTACTGTATATATCTCCAGACTCTTAACTATTTTCATGTTGTTCTCGTTGGCAGCCTGTGACGATTCAAGCAAACCTGCCCCTGCTACAATTTTGGAACCTACCGTACTAATTGGGCAGTTTATTGATGCACCGGTTGTAGGCATTGGCTATCGGACGGCGACCCAGTCAGGCATCACTGATGCCGATGGTAATTTCAGCTATGTGGAAGGTGAACAGGTTGTATTCTTCATTGGCGATATAGAATTCCCGCCTGTCACTGCAACCGGTGTGGTGACCCCGCTGGACATTGCCAGGCAATCTGACGATACCGCCACATTAGAAAGTGACATGGTCGTCAATATTCTTCGCTTGCTGCAATCTCTGGACAGTGATGGCGATCCCGGCAATGGCATTGATATCCTTGCCAGCCTGGCGCCAACGAATGCCATTGACTTTTCACTCAGTGCAGCTGAGTTTGAAGCTGCCTTTAGCAATGAGTTTCAAGACAGCGATCTGGTAGACACAAATACCGCAAAGAATCATTTTCAGAGCGAGCTAGACAAAATAAACAACGTCACAGACTCACCAACCCTGAGTATCACAGGCAGTATCAGCAATGATTCTGGTACGACGGGTACCTGGACACTCACCATTAATGGCGAAGATTTTGGTTCTACGGGCAGCCTTTCTTCTACCAGCTTCCTGAGTTTCAATGCAGCGCTCGTTGCTGACGGCAGTTCATATAAAATTACAACTGACAATGACAATTGTATCGTTAACCGTAGCACCGGTACCCTATCCGCAGACGATGTAACCAATGTCGAAATTGTCTGTACTGAACCAGTGGTTGTGAGCACTTTCAATATTAACGGCAGCATCATCAATGATGCTGGGTTAAGCGGCAACTGGGAGCTTTTGATCAATTCCGCCTTCGTCGCCGATGGTGGTCTCACCTCCAGTACCAACGTCAGTTTTACGACCAGTGTTACCGCAGGCAGTAATTTTGAAGTCCGTACCAGCAACTCAGCCTGTACCGTGAGCAATGGTACCGGCGCTATCACAGCGAATGTTAGTGATGTAGCAATTGTCTGCGTGGCTACGCCTTCGGGTCCTAATGGCATCACGTCCGCAGCCCAAGTCAATACCAACCTGGTTGGTGATTACACCATGATCTATCGTCTGAACGCAGCGGGTGGTCCATTCACCGACGGTGAGGAAGTGGCGGTAACAATCGGCGCTGACGCCAGTTTAACCCTCGCTAGTACCAGCTATCGCGATGCATTCAATCGGGATATTGGTGCCGGCTCGCCACACCTGCCGGAAATCATCTGGCTCGATAGCACAACCAACATAGAATTTGCATTGTCTGATAACCAAAGCGGTTCATTCAATGAGATTAATGTGGGCGACGCCAGTAATCCCGGCACTACTGGTATACCCGGGTTTCTAGGCCAGCTCAGGATCAAGGAAGCAGAAATGGCAAAAGGCGCGATAGTGGGCGTTTATGCAGGTAGCTATAGCTTTACGGTGACTCAATCCGGCAATGGGTATTCTGCAGGGGACACATTCGACTTCACCATTGCCGAGGATGGCTCACTGACGTATGCCAAAGACAAGAGTGGCAGCAATGTCGTGCTGTTAGTCACTGAAGCTACCTACGATACGTCAGATAGCCGAGCCAATACGACCATCAAACCCGGCCTGCAGGTTTCGCATCGTAGTCCGGACGAAACTGCAGGAACGTTTGAATATGTGACGCTATTTTTTGAAGCTGAAACTGTTGTTGCTATAACGCTGGATGGATTCAAGTTAACAGCAGAAGCAAGACCTTTACCTCAGGACCTTGTCGATTTTATGAGTGCATTGATTGCGGCATCTCCCGTCACGCTTCGCATCACTAAAGATAGCAGCACTTATGGTGGTCAATTCATCAGCAACGGCAGTTTATGTCAGGCCATCACGGTTGAAATGTCGGATCCTGCAGATTCCACCAACAGCATTTCTGAATTACAGGTGGGTACACGCCTTTATGCCAGAACCGAATGGCGCTTTAACCTTAACGATACCAGTGGCGTTCGTTCTCTGGGGTTAAATGGATTTCAAATTGATTTGCATCCCGGTGGAGAAATCAGCCTGGGTGAAGGGGCTGTAGACTTTGGTACCCTGTTACTCACCAACCCGCAGGATTTTGCGACTAATATCCAGAGCGATGTGGATACCGCTTGTAGTGACTACACTGAACTGTCTGTGCAGGTGAGTGTTCCTGCTGGTAGCACCCTGGCGTCTACCAATGGTGGTATAGAATTACTCGACGCGAGTGATGACAGCCTATTGACTAGGTATCCTGCAAATTCCGGTAGTCTGTTTTTGCAACCAGGTGATTCTGACACCCGATCCGTTTATTTAATTGATACCACTGCATACCAGGTTCGCTACACCCAATTCAGTGGCCTCTATTCGACCATTTTCTGTCCCGTCAGCAATGGTACTGGCACCGCCAGTGCGAGTAATACGACAGTGACCATCGTGTGTGATGATCAGCCGCCAGCGGGTACGTTTACGCTATCCGGCGTAATGGATAGAAACATAACTGGCACACTGACCCTGGGTGATGGCAACAACAGTAAGTTTTTTGCTGATGTCAACGGCGCCACAGACACCTATCTGTTGCAAGGTCTACCAGATGGCACTGAGTTTAGTATCGATGCGAAACTGGGATTTTCAGCCTGTTTATCAGCGCCAATAACCGGTGTTATCAGCGGCGCTGATCAAGTGTTAGATATCATCTGCGATCTTTAGGGAATCAAGGGGATAGGGACGATGCACGGTACATAAAAGGTACTGTGCCGTTTCCTGAATGACGAATCCTGTTTTGCTAGCTCGTTAAGTTCGTTGGGGGTTGTTAGCCGTAGCGCCACCTCAGGCAACTGAAACCAGATGGTAGGTTCTTGTCCATTACGAATGTAATCTGATACCTGATGGATCACAAGATGTACTTCCGGGCAGTGTACCCATTAATGTTATCATTCGAACACGTCTTGTTCGATGTACCCTCTTTCCACTGTCGAAAAGGAACTAATCCCGGTGAATCACCAAGGGGACAATAGCGAAGTGAACCTCCATTTTAGCCTGGTTCCCTCTAGATTATGGCTGTGCTCCATCGCCGGTCTTTTGGGTTGCACCGGTAGATGATGAGTTCAACCAACACAGACGTCCAAAATTCTGATCAGATGACAAAGTTATTTCTGGCTGACACTCCGATGATAGATGTGAGAGCAGCCATTGAGTTTAATCTGGGTGCATTTCCGTCTGCAACTAACCTTCCCATCTTGAACGATGAAGAAAGGCATCAGGTCGGAATTTGTTACAAAACAAAAGGTGCGCAGAGTGCGGAGCAATTAGGCGAGTCACTGGTCTCCGGTGAAGTACGCGAATCGAGGTTGACCCGCTGGGTTTCTTTTATCCGTCAACATCCCGAATCCGTCCTCTACTGTTTTCGCGGTGGCAAGCGTTCGCAGATTGCCTGCGATTGGCTGCAGGCGTCTGGTATTCAAATTACACGTGTCCCTGGTGGCTACAAAGCAATGCGCCGATTTCTGCTCAGCCAATTCGATGATCTACCAGACTTCACGGTTGTTTCAGGTAAAACGGGTGTCGGTAAGACGATTCTTCTTGAACAGCTTCCACATAGCCTTGATCTTGAAGGGCATGCACATCACCGGGGTTCTGCTTTTGGTCGTCACATCGAACCACAACCCACACAAATAGCCTTTGAAAATGCAGTCGCTATTTCGCTGTTAAAATTGTCGCAATTGAATCTCCGGACCAGCCTGTACCTGGAAGACGAGGGGCGTCTTATCGGCAGAGTTCACTTACCTCCAGAACTGCAAGCGGCAATGAAAGAATCACCCATAGTTCTACTGGAAGACTCGCTCATCAATCGTGTGCAGCGAATCTATGAAGAATATATTCTGATACAGTGGCAAACATACCGGCAGAAATTTGTTGAAACAGCCCATCAGGAATTTTGTGACTATCTCCTTAACGCGATAGATGCCATTCGAAAGAGGCTGGGCGGCGTTGGTCATGCAGAAATCCGTCAACTCGTGGAAGCAGCGCTTGAAGATCAAATAGGTGGTGATTTCGAACCACACAAAAAGTGGATTCAAAGACTGCTGGAAGACTACTATGACCCGATGTATAACTATCAGTTGGAAAAAAAAGCAGAGAGAATTCTGTTTCGTG
>CAZAZB010000365.1:0-4308 GCA_964489485.1 uncultured Pseudomonadales bacterium
TTTCATTAGAGGCTGGTCGATAAGGCGCTTTCCGAAGGCAGATCGGTGTGCGCAATGGTGCGTGGCCTGGGCAACTGCCTGTCTCATGCCGGCGGAAGAACCCACCATGCAATCGAATCTGGTCATCGCGACCATTTCGATTATCGTCGGGATACCACGGCCCTCATCGCCTACCATGATCGCATAGGCGCCCCTTAACTCTGTTTCGCAGGATGCATTGGCGACATTCCCCATCTTGTCTTTCAGGCGCTGAATCTGTAGTGGATTCTTTGTGCCATCTGGTCGCCATCGAGGCAGCAGGAAGCAGGAAAGTCCGCCTGGTGCCTGCGCCAGAACCAGAAAAGCATCGCACATAGGTGCTGAAACGAAGTATTTATGACCGACCAGTTCATAGGCTTGTCCCGGCCCACCATTACCCGATGGGCTTGCGATGGTGGAGTTGGATCGGACATCTGAGCCGCCTTGTTTTTCAGTCATTGCCATACCAATCGTTAAGCCGTTTTTTTTATCATGGCTTGTGTTACGTGGGTCATACTCATTGGTTAATATTTTGGCTGCCCAGGCATCGTAGACCTGCGGTTCCTTGGCGAGTGCAGGGATCACAGCGGATGTCATGGTAACTGGACAGCAATGGGCCGCTTCAACCTGATATTGCAGGTAGTATTTCGCTGCTCGCGCCACCTGGGCGCCTGGTTTTGGGTCAGTCCAGTGTGAAGAATGGAGGCCATTTTCAATGGATAGCTTCATCAACTCATGGTAGGCAGGATGGAATCGAACTTCATCGATACGGTGGCCATAGCGATCGTGGGTGATGAGTTGGGGCTTATTCTCATTGGCCCTATATCCGAGGTCGATAATATCTTTGCTCCCGGTGAGTAGCCCGAACTCAACGAGGTCGTCAGTTGCCCATGAAGCATTTTCCCTGCCCACAGCTTCTGTCAGTGCCAGGTCTGCTGTATATGGATTATAGTCAGCAAGCTCAGGCGGCTGGTTCTCAACAAGATGGGTTTGCGCATAATATCGGTTGAAAAGGTCATTTTCTGACATGGGTTTTCTCTGGTTTAATCTCCGTGATGCGGAGCATAGGCTGGATTCAGGGTTTGTACACCTGATTTATGGCAAGTTTTGATCGATTCTACAAGTCTTCGCCATCTAGTTCGCCATCTAGTTCGCCATCTAAGGTTGCGTGAGCAATACTGACTAGCGTTTTACCCAGATCGTCACTTCAGACAGGGTATGCTGAAACTTACGGGATGTTTCCCGGATGACGAAGGGAACAGCTTGGGGAGGACCAAGAAGATCAAATTCTGGCGCGAGCGTCTCTTTAAGCCCGTCGAAAGTGGTGAAGTTCTCACCATCTTTCTTGTAGCCGCCAAGCCAATCTTCTTTTTTGGTATGTTCTTCAAGCCAGGTATAGGGTGAGGAAATCAGCAGAACACCGCCCGCATTCATTCGCTGGTGTATTGTTGTTAGAAAGAGCTTTGGATCATATAGCCTATCAATTAGATTAGCCGCCAGTACAAGATCATAGCCTGTGAGAATCGATTTTAGATTACAGGCGTCGCCCTGGGAAAACTCAACCTTGTGACTAACGTTACCTAAGCCCATATCGGCCAGACGACGTTCATGAAAGGTCATTAGTTCGCCTTCGTCTACGATGCTATATCGAACGTTGCCTCGTTCTGCGAGTTTGACACCGAGGTTGATGAGCCTTGCAGAAAAATCTATTGCCGTGACATGGTCGAAATGTCTCGCCAGCTCAAAACTACTTCGCCCGACAGCGCAACCGATGTCCAGTGCTTTTATCGAAGGCTTGTCGCCCATTGCACTGATTGCGAGATCCGCAAGTGCCTTTGGAAAGTTCGCCACACCAAAGTATTCGTCACCATAATGAAACTCAGCATATTCAGATAGCATTTTGTCAGTTTCATAATTTGACATAGGTTGTTCCTGTTGTTTGGCGGCATTCACATAACGAAAACCGGCATGTTGAAAAAAATGTTTGCGGAAAGCGTACCTGCATGAACGGCGGGTTTCATTGCCGCTGGATATCCATGAGCCACCCTTGAATACATTGTGCCGTCCATCGAAAGTCGGCATGGTGAAATCATCGTAGCAGGGGTGCACGCTAAACTCATCGAAAGGGTAGATTGCCGTTTCTGTCCATTGCCAGACATTGCCAACGACATCATAAAGTTCCCCATGTTTATGCTGGTTAACAGGGGAAGATGATGCACAGTGATCCAGATGCAGGTTTGCCGCAGCAGGTTGACCTGCAACCAGTTCTTCTACGCCTGACACATCGTAGATGCGATACCATTCATCTTCGGTGGGGAGACGGATGGATAAACCGGTTTGTTGCGCTTTCCAGTTACAAAATGCTTTCGCTTCATGATAATTGACTTCGACAGGCCAGTCCCAGGGCATGGGGACGATCTCAGTCATGAGTCGTAATTGCCAGATTTTATCTGTTTTTACTGCCTGACCTGAATGGGCGGCAAGCCAGAACGTTGGATGTGTTGCCCCTGCAAAATTTCGCCACTGCAGGCCTTCCTCCTGCCAATACTGATCTTCGCTGTAGCCGTCGGCATTAACGAAAGAAAGGAACTCCTGATTGCTGACCAGGTATTTGCTGGCTTCAAAATCAGCAATGTCGACTTGATGACGGCCATATTCGTTATCCCAGCCATAGATTGAATCTGTATATTCTTTACCGATGACCACTTTGCCGCCAGCGAGCTTAACCATCTGGTTGGTAGGTGCGACATCAGACTGTGAAAAGGGTTGCCATGAAGGGTGTGGTTTAACCAGGTCCAGTGATT
The DNA here is from genome assembly GCA_964489485.1 of uncultured Pseudomonadales bacterium. Classification (GTDB taxonomy): domain Bacteria; phylum Pseudomonadota; class Gammaproteobacteria; order Pseudomonadales; family Azotimanducaceae. The sequence goes on from CAZAZB010000365.1 coordinate 2,823, forward strand.
GTTGACGAATTAATACGGAGGATGTTTCCAGATGAATTTGTTCATGCTCGATTCCCATCAGGATTATCCACCATGGATTTTTCCAGTCGATTGGCAGCGACAAGGGGGCTTTTTCGATCAACGCATTCATCAGATCTTTTACCTGATCTCGGTATGCTTTGACTTCGCTGATCGGCGGCCAATCATAATGTGCATCATCCAGATCATCCCAGCTCATTTCATCCACACCCACGGCGAACATGGACTCAAATGCCGGGTTGATGCGATGTTCAATGAGACCGGAAAGGATGAGTTTGTTAACAAAAAACGTTGCCGTATGACCATAGTAGAAAATGAGGGGATGCCGAAGAGGAATGGACTTTTCGGTGTAAGCTCTTTGATCGGTGAGTGTTTCAAAGAGAGATTCGTAGCGCTCCCAGGTTGTATTGAAATAGGCTGCTATCTCAGCACGTTTTGAATCAATATCGGTGCCAGTCAAGGTTGGCGTTCTTAAATGAGCTTGAGAGGACATGTGAACAACTCGTTGGTAATCCAATAAATTCAAGGGAGTATATCAAAGCCAGAAACGAAAATTACGGTATCGAAATGGAATAAGAGTTATCAGAAAATGCAGACCCGCCGTGATGATGACCATGGATCTGTCACGTTTTCAGCCTGTTTTTACTTCAACCTGCGGTGTCGTGACTAACAACAGCGATTGAGTCCTGTAGGGTGTCTCGCCATCTGGACAATCCTTGATGAGGTTCCTAGACCACAATCCGAGACCATTTCCCTTGCCGCCAGAAATAGCTGAAAATAATTGAATGACCTCCACGGTAAGCAAATTGATGAATTAACCAGACACCAATGAGCCCGAAACCGAATTGAATACCGAACAGGTAGGCACCGGGTACGAGGATTATCCATTGTGTCACCAGATTAATGAGCGTAACGCGCCGGATGTCACCGGCTCCATTTAGCATGGTCGCAAGCATATAGCCCACACCATTGAATGCGATCATTACCCCTAAAATCTGGGTGGGTAGTATGGCGATCTTTCGCGTTGCCTCATCGTGTATCCAGATAGAAAGGATCGTATCAGGCATGATCCAGAATGGCATACCGATAAACGCCATGGCGACGACGCCGATTTTAATTACATCCCATGCCCAGTTAGCGGCATCTTCAATATCCTTTTGTCCCAGTGCCTGCCCGACCAGTGTTGCGCCTGCCGTACCCAGGCCCCAGGCAGGGAGGCCGACTAAACCGATTAGATTGAGTAGTACGCTGTAGGAAGCGAGTTCCATGGTGCCGACCAGGCCAACAATACTATAGGTAATTGTTAGCGCCATGACATCCAGAAGTTGTTGGAAACCTGCGGGAATGGCGAGTCGCACAATACCTCTGATTTCATCCAGAGAGGGAAGCTTCTGCAGATACCCAAATGGTTTACCGAATTTCAATCCCAGGCGCAGATAGAGAATTGCGCCGAGGACACTGGCAATTG
>CAZAZB010000366.1:0-4302 GCA_964489485.1 uncultured Pseudomonadales bacterium
CCCTATCAACCGCTGGAAGCAAAGCTTCGAACGACCCGGCAAATTTTAGAAGTGCTACAAGCATACCGCCACCCATTTTCAATTATCACAAAGAGCCAAATGGTCAGCCGTGATATCGATATTCTGTCTGAAGTGGCCACCAACAATCTCTGCTCGGTTGCGATCAGCGTGACGACGCTTGATAACGAACTAAAACGAAAGTTGGAACCGAGGGCTGCATCGGGCAAAGCCCGACTCAATACGATCAGGCGTCTTACCGATGCCGGTATCAACGTATCTATGTTAGTCGCACCGGTTATTCCGTTTATTAATGATGCCGAGCTAGAGGACATTCTCTCTGCGGGCAAGGACGCTGGCGCCATCAGCGCAACCTATATTTTTCTACGACTGCCACTCGAGGTCTCAGTATTGTTTCGAGACTGGTTAGCAGAACATTATCCTGATAAGGCAGACCATGTGATGAGTCTGGTGCAACAGAGTAGAGGTGGTCGCGATTATCAGGCCGGATATGATAAGCGAATGACAGGACAGGGGGTGTTTGCCAAAATGATCGCCGATAGGTTCAGGTTAACGAGCAAGAAGCTTGGGTTTATTGAGACAAACCGTTTTTCGCTTGATACCAGTCTGTTCATTCACGAGCGCGACAGACAAATGGGGCTTTTCTAGCCACCTTATTTACTCATTGTCGAAAACGAGATGCACTCGACGGTTTTGCTTTCCCTTGTTTTCGATCTTTGACACTCGAACCCTGCCAATTTCAGACACATTGTTAACGTGTGTGCCACCACAGGGTTGATAATCGGTATCCACAATGCGTACTGTCCGAATGTCGCCAACACCTCTAGGCGGTTGTACGGACATGGTTCGGACAAGATCTGGCTGATCGTCTAACTCCTGCTCAGTGATAGATCCAAATTCAACGGCGCTACCCTGTTCAATTAGTTGGTTTAGCTGAACAGTCAATTCCTCTTTATCGAGCTTGTGGTCTCCCAGGTTAAAATCTAATCGGCTTTTCTCAGCGCCAACTGAACCTCCGGTAACAGGGACGGGAATCAATGATCCCAACAAATGCATGGTGGTGTGCATCTTCATCAATTTGTATCGTCGATCCCAGTCGATACCGATTTTGATCTGCTGCCCTGGTGTCAGATTGTGTGTATCGCTATCCAGGTGGTGAACAATATCACCGTGGTTCTCGCCTTTTCTCGTGTCAGTAATATTGAAGTGTCGCCCATCTTCAGTTTCCAACCAGCCGGTATCCCCTGGTTGGCCTCCACCCAGGGGGTAGAAGATCGACTGATCAAGTTCAACTTCAGCGCCATTGACCCGGCTTATCGTCGTTTGCAACTCTTTAAGGTAACTATCGCTGTAGAAAACAGGTTCTGCCACTGGAATGCTCTTGTCGTGAAGATGTTAGATCTGATTGTATGTCAGGGCTGATGGAAGAGCGAGTCGCAATGGTGAGCCTTGGAATAAAAAAGGGTGCTGTTAACAGGGGTGCGTGGACACCCCTGGTCTAATGGTCTACAGATCAAGATCGAGGGTGTAGGACACGACGATCTTCATTGCATCGTTATCCAGAGGGTCTGGTCCCGTATTGCTAAGATCGGTATCAGTAACCATGAAGCTGAAACCGTTCTTTGACAGCGAAACGCTGTAGTCCGTATAGTCGCCAGGTACGCCATTAAATGCCTCATTGAAGTCACCGGCATGTCGCCCAATGTGTACACCCAGTGTAAAGTCATTTTTGAGTGGGTGCTCATAGCCGAGGGATACGTAGTAGGCCTCGCCGAATCCAAAATCCTGATCGATCCCTTCCTTGGCTTCCGTATTGGCTAATATATAACCAGAAAGAGCGAATCCTCCATAGCTTAGCTCTCCATATATCTCACCGAAGTCGAAGTTGGCCTGGCTGTCGTAGTTGTAATACAGGTAGCCAACATCATATCCAATGCCATTGGTCTCGTTCGAGAAACCCAGGTAAAGATCATTCTCATACGAAAAAGCGTCATTGGGTGCGTAATTTACATTTGAAACCCAGGTGCCAACGTAAAAGCCGGTGTCAGAGGCATAATCCATGCCGCCAGAAATCGTTGCTTCGTTTTGACTCTGAGTCAATCCACGCCAGATATAGTTGCTCGAGCCACTCGCATTGACTGTCACCTCACCGGCGTAAGCCACATTGAGCTCCATTATTAATATGATTGCGGCTGCGCATATAAAGCGTATTGTCTGCATCGTTCTTTTCCTCAGGTGAATACAAATTGTTTTACTAATGTTCTATTAGGTCGTGGTACGTCTTGTTGCTCCGTCCCCTGGGTAGACCTAAATGCACAATCTGTGCCAAATCAGTATTGGCGTGGATAGGGTGTATTTCAGAGAGTCATCTTGATATTTTCACGTCAGGAGGCACTCAATTGGTGCGCGACCAGACTTCCAGCGTTAAATAAGTGCAGGTATTGATCGGTTAAGGCAGCGATAGAGAGAGGATCGCAACCCTGGGCCAGAGGTTGAAGACGACAGGTGAGCGCTGAAGGTTAGGACTAAAGGTGAGGGCTAAAGAGAGGGACTTAAAGGCTCAGACCTGGGCTTTGTTAGTCTGTTGAGTCCACAGGAAACCCTTCTTTGAAACTACTCGCGTTGATCTTGTCCAGAGGGAAAATAGGGCGCCGCACGTTCTCGAAAGTAAGCTGGCTGTAATCAGAGGTACAGACACCTTTACCGGCACATTCGACTATTTTTTTCGCGATTGACCTGAATGTCGCGCGATAGTGGATTCGGCTTTTCAGCATCAGGTAGGTCTTCTGAAGAGGATCAATGCCAAGACTGTAGAAACATCCCAGATCGTAGGGTTCAATGTGCCTCGATATCACAATGATCTGAACCTTTCCTGTGTCGAGCACAACGGTTTTCCCCATATTCATGGTAGAACCAGTCGCCATAGGTCCAACCACGGTGAACAGACCATCGGAAATGGTTCTCACGATACCGGTCACTTCGAGCGGTTCGCTTTGTTCCTCTAATGCCGCCATGTGAAAGTGGGCACCGATTGAAACAGTAATCTGATTACCCACGCCAACGGCAATCATCTTCTCTACTGCCGCCGGGTCATGAATCCCGAACGCAGCGACATCCTCTAGACCTTGATTAATAATCTCACGAAGAACATCGGTAGTATCCATTGTTCCGCCAGAGGCGGTGTTGTCGTAATGGTCGAGCAGAATGATTGGACCTTCGCCCGGTTCTTCCGCTGCACTAACACCCGCTGAGACGGAATCAGAAAGGGGTTCAATTTTGTAGACAAATGCCTCACGGTGGCTCCAGGCTAGCTCCAGCAATTCATCCCGGATGGATTGCGCCTTCTTCATATCGTTGTCAGTTACCACGACAACGCTTAACCCTGCGTTTTTAATATCTGCATGAGGAAAGCCTGTGAACAGGCTAACTGTGAGGGTATCGGATTCTTCCAGTTTTTTGACGTGCTGCTGAAGCTCTCGATTTGGAAAATCGTCCGTACCTTGCCGCATTACATGAGGCAACATTGGCACATTACCCCACGCCATGGTCGGTATGGTTTTCCCTTCCATTGAATCAAACAAAATGTTGGCAGCTCTTACACCCGTCTCGTAATTATCAATGTGTGGATAAGTCTGATAGCCCGCAATGACTGTTGAGTTTTCCACCATCTCGGGATAAAGGTTGGCGTGCATATCGAGTCCCACTGCGATGGGGACATTTGGATAGCATTCGCGCAGCTTTTTGAGTAGTGACCCTTCACCATCTTCGTGGGTCTGCGTCACCATAGCGCCATGCAAATCCAATAGCAGAGCATCGCAGCCCTCGGCAGCCGCGCAAATTGTGTCTACCATATACCGGTAGGCTTCCTCGTTAACGGGACCAGAAGGCGGTGCACCGGCGGCTATTGGCGTTATAATCTCTGCGCCACGCTCATCCGCTACATCGAGTAAACCTGACATGGTGGCCGCCTTGCCTTTGAGTTGTTGGTAGGCAGCTTTCCCTTCCGCTGGCGCACGACCATTACCAAATCTCTCTAACAAAGTTGGCACGGGAGAAAATGTATTCGTTTCGTGACTCATCATGGCGACCAGCACTTTCATTTTATCATCTCTCTTGCAGTGGTGAGTAAATCGTCCAATAGGGGACGCGCACGATAACCTTCTTCAGCAAACTTAGCCCTGACAATCCCTTTTGCATCCACCAGAAAAATGCCAGGGTAGGGCACGCCATAGGCCATGCTATCGGTATCATAGTCGGTATTTAGAATACCGAATACCCGGATGT
>CAZAZB010000367.1:0-4297 GCA_964489485.1 uncultured Pseudomonadales bacterium
GCTTTCTTGAATATCGGACGTGCATCATCCGGACCCAGGGTCCAGTCGCCTTGATGTCCTTTGCCGGGTTCACCGAAGTTCATGGTGCCGAGACAGAGTTGCGATACGCGTAGCCCACTATTGTTGCCTAGAGTGACAGCTTCTAACATAAGTACTTTCCAATGATCCCTTAACAGGATGGATAGTATCGAATGCTTTGCGCTAGCGCGAGTGGCTCCTTATTTGTGCTCGGGGAGAGAGAGTCCGCAATACTTTTTCTTTACCCTGGCGTGCCAGCGAAGATATATCTTCTCCAATACAATAGAGCGCTGGTACCAGAAACAAGGTGACAAATAGCGCAAATAGGACGCCAAAGGCGAGTGCAAGGACTGCCGGTTTCAAGAATTGGGCGTCTGTGGATCTCTCTGCCATGATAGGCATCAGACCGACGAAAGTGGTGACGGTAGTCAGCAAGATCGGCCGGAATCGTTTCACAGCGGCATCAGTAACAGCTCGAATCGCACTTTGGCCTTCTGCCCGCAGGCGCCCGATATAATCCACCAGAACGAGATTATCGTTGATCACAACACCTGCCGCAGCACCGATACCAAAGTAAGAAAATAAGGCCATTGAAACACCGAAAATCAGATGGCCATAGACGGCACCCATAAATCCAAAAGGCACCGCAGTCATGACCAGAATAGGTAGCCAGTATGATTTGAAAGCGACTGCGATCAGGGCATACATCACAAAAAATGCGATAGCATAGAGTGCAAAAATCTCATCAAAGAAAATATCTTCACCCTGAACGGCAGCGCCAACTTTTAATTCTGGATAACTTTCTTGTAGAAGAGGCATAAAGGTATCGTCCATGTCGGTTCGAATATCATCCATCAGTTCACCGACAACACTTGCTGTGACGCGAACCATCCGCTCGCCGTCCCGCCGTTGGATCTGCTGCATGCCGGATGCAACTTCAACATCAACGATAGAGAAGAGCGGAATCTCCCGACCATCTTCTGTTCTTACCATGAAATTATTGAGGCTTTCCAGACTATAGCGAAGAGCCTTTGGATATCTGACCATGACTTTAACATCACCATTTTCACGGGGCAGGCGCTGAACTTCTTCGCCGAAGTAAGCCTGCCTGACTTGTTGTGACACCTGTGCCAGGCTCACGCCCAGTTTTTCTGCACCGGGCAGTAGCTGCATGTGCAGTTCATCCGACTTGCCGCGCAGGTTGTCGCGAACGAAATAGGTGCCATCATATTTTTGTAACCTCTCCTTGGTATCATTGCTGGCTGCCTGAAGGACATCAAGATCCCTGTGTCGTAGAATGTAGCTGACGCGGGGCGATGAATTGTTCATCGTATAGTTGACTTCAATTTCATCAGCATCAGGTATATCGCCAACAAGTTCTTTTAGTCGCAACGCCGCTTCCTTTGCTGACATGTCTCTTATTTCCGGTGGAGACATATTGATAATGGCGATAACACTATCTCTGCGAGACCGGGTGTACCAGCCTTGGATGACCTCACCGGTCCCACCCTCAATCTCCGCTCTGGCTTTTACTTCTTCAATTAGCGTCAGCTCTGCTGCTTGTAGCTGATCCAAAATGGCAAGTGCTCTGGAGTAGGGCGTGCCCGTTGGCAGGACCACATTGATATAGATTTGTTCATTCTCGACCTCTGGCATAAAGGCGAATTTCACCCAACCGCTGGAGAAGATGCCGATGCTGATGGTGAATGAAGCGATAAAAATACTGGCGGTGAGATAGCGGTGTGCGACGGCACGATCAACCCATTTTTTGTAGGTTCCGTTGGCGAAATTGACAATGCTTTGTTCGACGCCTTTTTGCCATTTGGCAAGGGTGCCCATGGACTCGCGGTGTTCAAGATGTGCCAGGTGAGACGGTAATATCAGGAAGGCTTCTATGAGTGAAATGACCAGCGCCACGGTGATCACGATCGAAAGCTGTCTGGTCGCCTGGGCGTCTTCCCCCGTCAGGAAGAACCAGGGTGCGAAGGCAACAATTGTCGTCAACACCGCAAAAATAACGGGCTTGGAGACAGCATAGGCGCCTGCAATGGCCGATGCCGGTCCACCGCCACCAGGCAAGTGGCTGTGTTGATGGATACTTTCACCCACGACGATGGCGTCATCAACGACGATGCCGAGTACTAACAAAAAGGCAAAGGTTGACAGGATGTTCAGCGATACATCGTTGACCGGCAATAAAGCGAAGGTGCCCAGGAAAGCAACGCCAATACCGGCTGTTACCCAAAGAGCGACCTTGGGGCGAAGTGACAAGATCAGTACAAGGAAAACGAGCACCAGACCCAGGTAGGCTGAGGTGCTGATGGTCGACATTCTGTTCTTATAAATATCTGCGCTATCAAACCAGACGGTAAGCCCGACACCCTCTGGCATTGTTTTACGGCGTTCTTCTACCCATGCCTGCACTGCATCACTGGTCTTAACGATCTGCATATTGTCTGTCGACATGATTTGCAGCAGCACTGCCGGTTCACCGTTCATGGTGGCGAGAATCTCGTTTTCCTCGAAACCATCGATGACTTTTGCGACATCTCCAACCCGGACAATACCGCCATTGGGCGACTGGCGAATCACAATACGATTGAAGTCTTCCTCGCTATCAGCCATGTTCCTGGCGCGTAGTAGAACATCGCCTGTTTCGGTTCTAATGCTGCCGGAGGAAATGTTAATTGAGCTGCCACGAATCGCCCGCGCCACTTCGGCAAAGCTTAAGGAATAACGTCGAAGCGCATTTTCAGAGAGTTCGATGGTGACTTCTTCCCGTCGCGTACCGAACAGGTCGACGATTGAGACCCAGGGCAGAGCAGCGACCTCGTCGCGAAGGTCCTCAGATAGCCTATTGAGTTCACGTTCCTCCAGGAAACCGTGAACAGCGACGCGAAGGATTTCATTTCTATATTCAATTCGGCGAACCCTTGGCTTTTCGATATCTCTTGGCAAGGAGTTCACAGAATCGACGATGCCTTTGACATCGTTGACAAATTTTTCAATATCTTCACCCGGGTAGGTATAGATCTCGATCTGGCCAAACCCTTCGCGGGCGGTTGAATAGACATGGAATATATTGTCGAGGCTCTTGAGCGCTTCTTCGATCCTGGAAATGATCTGTTCTTCAACTTCCTGGGGTGCGGCACCTGGCCACTGTATTTCAACCTGAACCTGATTCGTTCTAAAGGTCGGGAAGACCTCGCGCTCCATGGCGGAAAATCCCAGCATGCCGGCAAGGAGGATGCCGAACAATAGCAGGTTTGCGGCGACAGGGTTTTTCACCCACCAGGTAATCAGTCGTTCCATTTGTTTAACCCCCGAGAGATTTTTTTACATCAAAGTCGGAGTTCGCTGTTTCTTTGTATGATTCCTGCAATGGCTCAAGCGCCATGCCTTGAATAGGGTTGCGAATCGATGAGGTGATGACTCGTTCGTCTGCTTCAAGGCCGCTCTCAATGATGGCGTTGGTTGGTGTGCTGTGGGTCACGCTGACTTTTCGAACTTCTAGTCGCCCTTTTTGATTAACGACAAAAACCTGATTGCCAGCACGGAGCGCTCCTCTTGGGATCACATAGGCGTTATTGAGTTCGCGACCCTGAATCTTCGCGTTGACATATAAACCGACGGCCAGCGGCATACCATTAGCCGAAATGTTGTCTTGGTAGGGGGAATCTACTTCGACCAGACCGTAGAGCATTCTGGTTTCCCGCTCGATGGAAGCGTCTAATCGCGTGAGCTTGCCCTGCCAGGTTTGTACCTTGCCAGCGACAGTAGCCGAGAGGTCAACGGTCAGACCTTTTCCCCGTTCAGCGATATAGCCAATCGGCAAATCCAGTGAAGCGAGCTGCGAGTCGTTTAGAGGGAGCCTTATCTCAACAATGTCTGTAGCAAACGCACGGCCGAGCCGCGTTCCAGGGATAATGTACTGCCCTATGTCAACAGAGGTACTAATAATTCGCCCTTCAAAGGGGAGTGATATTTGCGTTCGGGCAAGGTTGGTCTGCGCCTGTGCGAGATCTGCTTCTGCGGCTTTTAGTGCCGCTGCTGCCTGGGCCACCTGGGGTTTCTTAAGCGCAAGGTCAGAAGCGTTATTTGCGTTTCTGAGCTGCTTCCGTGCGACATTTGCCGTTGCCAGTGCCTGCTGTAAGCCAACTTCCATTGTTGCGACAACAGCCTCTGCTTGTCTTAGTGAAAATTGGTAGTCTGTGTCTTCAATGGTGATCAGTGCAGTATTGGGTTCGACCTTGCCGCCTTCAGTGAATTCTGTTGAAAC
>CAZAZB010000368.1:0-4294 GCA_964489485.1 uncultured Pseudomonadales bacterium
GTTTACAATCGTCGCAATTGGTTAAGTCAGGCAAATGACAAGGCCGTGCGTTATGGGTGGGTAAATAAAGGTACCGGAGAGAATAACGATGAAGAAGTTTTTGATCCTGCTGGCGGGTGTTCTGCTTTCTATTACGCTACTTTCAATTTTGGTGATCAACAATCCTTCCGGGCAGGAATTCCTGTTAAAGCGGTTTGCGACAATCGCCATGGAAAAAAGTGCGCCACCGATTGGCGACAATGAATTGCGGGTTTTTGTCTGTGGTAGTTCATCGCCATTGCCAGACCCGGAAAGGGCGCAAGCGTGTGTCGCCGTTCTAACCAGTGATCATTTCTTTATCATCGATGCGGGTGCTGGTTCTGTTATTAACCTTATGATGTCGCGCCTGCCGTTCGAACGGCTCGAGGGGATACTGGTGACACATTTCCACTCTGATCATATCGCGGCCATTCCTGGTATCAATTTGAATTCCTGGGTTGCTGGCAGACCACAACCACTCGACGTCTATGGTCCGGTGGGCATATCGCAGGTTGTCCAGGGGTTGAATATCGCCTATGGGCAAGATCGCGACTATCGAGTGAGGCATCATGGCGCGGAACTGCTCCCGCCTGCACTAGGCGTGCTAAAAGCGCGGCCAATCAAATCAGAGATTGTCGTTGCTGACGAGAGTTTCAAGATCACAGCATTTACAGCAAACCATGATCCTGTTAGCCCGGCAATAAGTTATCGAATTGACTACAAGGGGCGCTCGGTTGTCGTCACGGGCGACACTGTGGTGACGGATGAATTGAAGACGCAATCTGGCAACCTGGACCTGCTGCTAAGTGATGCCTTGTCTCGACCCGTTATCCGCATACTTGAAGAAACCGCGAGGCAAACCCAGCGGCCACGAAATAGCAAGATACTCCACGACATTCAGGATTATCACGCCGGTGTGTCCGAGGTTGCAGCGCTAGGCAAAGAGGCAAATGTTCGGTTGACGGTGCTATATCATCTGGTTCCCCCGCCTGCGAATCTGCTGATTGAAAAGATCTTCCAGAGAGATCTGCCGGAAAACGTGATTCTGAGCGAAGACCGGATGTGGCTTACGCTTAAGGCAGGTGAATCAGACATAGATGTATTGTGGCCGTGATACGCACTTCGAGCTTGAAAGCAAATGATTTTAACGAAGATGCATACCACTCGGTACATTTTGAGAAAACATGGATGACGACTTCCCGGCATCTAAGAAACCCACCAGAATAGCCTTCTGATTCTGGCAATTGACCAGGATCAATAAAGAATTGTTTTTGGCGCTTGAAAACCACTTTTTTATCCCAATTAGAGGAACATTGGTTCACCAATGAGTTCTAACTAATTGTAACCAAATGAGTTTTCTAAGGAGACATAGATGACAGCAATAGCACAGACCGCCCAATTCCCCGTATTGAATACGGGTAGTTTGCAGCAATATCTGGACTCTGTTCAACGCCATCCCGTGTTAAGCCGGGAAGAGGAAATAGATTTGTTTCTGAAGTTTCAGGAGCATGAAGATCTTGATGCCGCACGAAAAATTGTGATGTCGAATCTACGTTATGTCGTCTACATTGCACGCGGCTATAGTGGTTATGGATTGCCACTGGAAGACATTGTTCAGCAAGGAAATGTTGGACTGATGAAGTCAGTGAAAAAGTTTGATCTCAGCCGTAATGTCAGGCTTATATCCTTTGCCGTTCACTGGATTAAAGCCGAGATCCATGAGTTCATACTGAAGAACTGGAAAATTGTAAAAGTGGCTACCACCAAGGCGCAACGAAAATTGTTCTTTAACCTGCGTAAGGCGAAGCACCGTCTCGGATGGTTCAACAAAGAAGAAGTTGAACTGGTTGCCAAAGATCTGGGTGTAAAACCCCGGGAGGTGATGGAGATGGAAGCGCGCCTGACAAATTACGATGAGAGTTTTGAGCCGACAGGTGCCGATGATGAAGATGAGAGAGGCTATTCGCCGTCTGCCTACCTGACGGCCGGCGAATCTGAAGATCCTGCCGCTGTCGTCGCCAATGGCGAGTTCAGTGCCATGCAGCATGGTGGCCTGATGGAGGCAATAGATTCACTTGACGATCGATCCAGGGACATCGTTCGGAGCCGATGGTTGTCGGAAGACAAGGCAAGTTTGAAAGAGCTGTCCATCAAGTACGGCGTATCTCTGGAACGTATCCGACAGGTTGAAGCCAGGGCATTTGAAAAGATGCAACCCTACCTGATGGCAGCATAATCCGGCGTAAAATCTTGTGGAGCTTTTATTTACCAGAAAAGTAACTACCAGAAAAGTAATCGCGAGAATGGTAGCCGTTAAAAACTAGCCGTTAGAAGTCTAGCCGTTAAAATTGGTGGTCCAGGCCAGTACAGATCCTCCTAAATGGGGATATAGCGTTTTTCAAATTGATTAACGCTATATTCCCTATTTTTTTGTTATGGTTAAGACATCACTATCTGGAGGAAGATGTTATGGCTGAGAGTATGATCACCACCGACCAATCAGTGTTTGATGGGCCGCAAATCGTTGCCGATCTGACAAAATGGTTACGTATCCGTACGACGCCCATTGGCATGAAGCTGTTCAAGACACGTGAAGAAATGGAAGCGGTTCCGCGCATCCGAAGACCCAAGGATGTTCATACAACAGACCAGATTGTTGGTCAGGCGAGCAGGAATGGCTGGACAGTCGGCGTGACCATGGACGATCTTGTTGGTGCGCAATGCGGCACGGTCATCGGGCTACACCCCAGAAACGAGGAATGGTTATCCGGTGATCGGATGACCGGCGTTTGGTACAGCACGCAAGAAGATGCATCTGCCCATCAGAACGCAATGGATGTTGTGGAATATGGTCAGCATGAGGCAATGGCGGTCAGTCCACTGGCATCGGGTCGGCTCGATCCTCCGGACATCTGCCTTATCTATGCAACACCTGCACAAATGATCCTGTTTATTAATGGGCTTCAATGGACTGGCTATAAAAAGCTCGATTGGGGTTGCGTGGGTGAATCATCCTGTGCCGATTCCTGGGGCAGGGCATTAAAAACCGGTGAGCCAAGCCTGTCTATCCCCTGCTTTGCAGAACGACGTTATGGCGGGGTAATGGAGGACGAGCTGTTGATGGCCATCCCGCCCTCATTCCTGCCGAAAACCATTGCCGGGCTGGAAGCGCTATCCAGCAATGGTCTGCGATACCCAATCCCGCAATATGGTGTTAATAATGATGTTCGGGCCGGTATGGGCGTTACCTACTAGGCGCAGAATCAGCTACATCAGGAATTATGTAGCCACTAGTCGGGTCTTGTTTCCCATGAGACCCTTTTTCCTGTTTATGATTCTAAGTTTATCGCTGCAGGCGATCGCTGCGACTAAAAATGGTTTCGACCTGACCGGCGCCCTGATACCGGAAAAAGAAATCCTGTCTGGCGGCCCACCAAGGGATGGCATTCCTGCCATTGACGAGCCAAAATTTGAAACAGTGGTCGATGCGAGCTGGTTGCGCGACGCAGACCGCGTGCTTGCCCTTGTCGTTAACGGACAAGCCAGAGCCTATCCCATCGGGATTTTAAATTGGCATGAAATCGTCAATGACAAGATAGGTGGTAAGCATCTTGCGATTACCTATTGTCCCCTTTGCGGCACCGGTATGGTTTTCAGTACTGACATTGCCGATACGGCGCTTATCTTTGGTGTGTCTGGATTGCTCTATAACAGTGATGTTCTTCTCTATGACAGAAACAGTGAGTCTCTGTGGTCGCAGTTGATGGGTAAGGCGGTTGCCGGAAAACTGAAAGGTGCCACACTACCCCAGATACCAGCAACGCATACCACCTGGAAAGACTGGCGGGAAAGATATCCTGATACACTGGTGATGAGCCGGGATACCGGGTATCGGCGAAACTATAAGGAAAGCCCCTATAAAGATTACGAGCGGACTAGACGTCTGTATTTTAAGGTGTCACACAAGGCGCCGAAAAAGTATCACCCCAAGGAAAGAGTGATAGGTCTGGCTTTAAACGGGGCCTTCAAGGCCTATCCTTATGAGGAGCTTTCCAGAAATAAAACTGCCAGTTTTCAGGATTCTCTGGCTGGGCAAACTGTTACTGTCAGGTGGAATGAAGAAGCCCAGAGCGGCAGCATAGTGAACAAGACAGGTGAGATAATACCAACAGTTTCAAGCTTCTGGTTCGCCTGGTTTACCTTTCACCCGGAAACGGAAATCTTTATCGCCACGGAATAACAAGGCTTCTTCTGCATTGGGGTTCAAGAGAGACCA
>CAZAZB010000369.1:0-4281 GCA_964489485.1 uncultured Pseudomonadales bacterium
TTCTTACTTTTCTATTACTGATCGCCCGGACTTCAAACATCGTGGCGTGATGCTCGACATCAGCCGATGCAAAGTACCAAGTATGAAGACCTTGCTGCAGTTAATTGATCAATTTTCAGCCTTAAAACTGAACCAGCTACAGCTTTATACCGAGCATACTTTTGAATTCGTCAATCACGGTCTTGTCTGGGCAAATGCATCGCCTATCACTGCGATGGAGACATTGGAAATACAGGCCTATTGTCGCGATCGATTCATCGAACTGGTGCCTAATCTGAATTCCTTCGGGCACTTTGAGCGCTGGCTTCGATATCCTGAATACCACGCATACGCAGAATGTCCGAATGGTTTTACTCACCCCTTCTCCGGCCAACATATCGAGTTTGGCAGTACCCTAAAACCAAACCGCCACAGCCTCAAGCTATTGAGAGAACTCTACGATGAATACTTACCGCTGTTCGATAGTGGAACATTCAACATTGGGGGAGATGAACCCTGGGAACTGGGTCAGGGTTGGAGCAGGAACAAGTGCAAACTGCGTGGCACGACTAATGTCTATGTGGGTTTTCTGGCTGACATCAAAAAGGAAGTCGACAAGCGTGGACGCAAGATGATGTTCTGGAGCGACATCGTACTGAAGGAACCAGACTCCTTGAAACGACTTTCCAAAGATCTGATTGCCCTCAACTGGGGTTATGAAGGAAATCATCCTTTCAAGAAAGAGTGTGAGCAGGTCGCAGCACAGAAAATTCCATTTTATGTCTGTCCCGGAACGTCGAGTTGGAACTCCATTACCGGTCGTGTGACCAACGCCACCACAAATCTTGCCAGTGCTGCCCGTAATGGTCTGAAATATGGAGCCGAGGGCTATCTGGTGACAGACTGGGGAGATTATGGGCATCACCAATACCTGCCCATTAGTTATCCGGGATTCCTGATGGGTGCCTGCCAGGCATGGAATAGCAAGGGCAGTCGCGATCTTGATGTTCGGTTAGGGCTGGATCGGATGTTTTTTAATGATCCCACTGGTGCGACGTCGAGCCTGATAATTGAACTGGGTGAGGTGCTGGATCTTGCCCCATCGAAACTTCGCAATGCCAGCATATTCAACAAGCTTTTATTCTGGGGCATGGCGCAAGAGCCCTCGGCAACGTGTTCTATTCCCGACCAGCAACTCGAAGCCTGTGAGTCTGCACTTGGCGACATTCGTTCGCGGATCGATACGATCAATCCCGGTGTCGATGGCGATCTCGTCAGAGGCGAATTGTTGAATGCAGTAGAAATGGCAGCTCATGGCATCCACCGATTGCAGTATTTCCGGGGTGCCCAACTTTCACGGGAGTATCTGCGCGATAACCTCTCGCGCATTATCGGGCGTCATGAAGCGCTATGGCTTTCACGTAACCGTCCGGGAGGACTAAGGGAGAGCGCAGGGCACCTTTACAAGAGTCTGGACTGCATCTAGCGCAGTCAATCAATAGGTTGAAGATCTTGGTTGAAGCTCTTGGTCGAGGCGCTGAAGCTCTTAACTGATACGCTGGGGCTCTTATTCAACATGCTGAGGCTCTTAACCGATACCTGCTTAGGCTCCGTAATGTTTCGAATACGCCCTGCTGATAGCCTTGCATCACCGACTTTCATAGCCCATGAGTCCTTCACGAAGGCTTGTATAGTGCATTCCAATGGGTGCACAATAGCCCTCCTTTTTACGCATTACACATATTTTAATGGAGAGAACCAATGCGCGACGTTGTGATAGTAGACAGTGTAAGAACCGGACTAGCTAAATCCTTCCGGGGTTCATTTAACCTGACTCGACCAGACGATCTACTGGCGCATTGCATTGATGCGTTGATTGAACGAAATCCAGGTGTAGACCCTGCAGAAGTTGAAGACGTCATCGTCGGCGCAGCGGGTCAAACAGGCGAACAGGGTGGAAACATTGCACGCCTGGCAGTCATTTTGTCAAAGCTGCCTGTCACGGTTGCTGGCTCAACCATCAGTCGGGCTTGTTCATCCGGGCTGAATTCAATTGCCTTTGCAGCCAATCAGATTGGCAGTGGCTGTTCAGACATCATGATCGCAGGTGGTGTTGAATCTATTTCAGCTGGTACGCGTCAAACGCCAGGTAAATCAGACCCACACCCAACCATTAAGGAAATCTCTCCTGACATCTTCATGGCAATGGGTAACACCGCTGAAGTTGTCGCAAGACGTTACAACATCAGCCGCGAATATCAGGATGAATTTTCGCTAGAAAGTCAAAAACGAACCGCCGCAGCGCAACAATCCGGTGCGTTCAATGACGAAATCGTACCAATGAAGGTCAAGTACGCCAAGATCATCAACAAGGAAACGAAAGAAACCGAAATTGTCGACGGTGAGTGTGTCGGTGATGAATGTAATCGTCCAGAAACAACCCTTGAAGGACTCGCCAGCTTGAAGCCGGTTTTTGAAGAGGATGGTACGGTCACTGCAGGTAACGCATCGCAGTTGTCTGATGGTGCATCAATGACACTGGTGATGAGCGCGGACCGGGCTGCACAACTAGGGCTTGAGCCTATGGCTTATTTCCGTGGCTGGACAGTCGCTGGTTGCGAACCTGATGAAATGGGCATCGGGCCTGTCTTTGCAGTGCCCAAATTGCTCAAGGCAACAGGACTAACGGTCAACGACATCGATCTGGTAGAGCTCAATGAAGCATTTGCATCGCAGTGTCTCTATTGCCGTGACACCCTGGGTTTTGATCCTGAAATCTACAATGTCAACGGTGGATCTATTTCTATCGGCCATCCATTTGGCATGACCGGATCACGCTGTACTGGCCATCTTATTCGCGAGCTGAAAAGACGCGAGAAGAAATATGGCATCGTCAGCATGTGTATCGGTGGCGGCATGGGTGCAGCTGGATTGTTTGAAGCCTGCTAGTTCTTGCTATTGGTTTAGCATCAGTTGATCTGATGTAGGCCAGAGATTACGGAGGGAGCCAATTGGCTCCCTTTTTTGTGTTTAAGTTTTCTATGGGCATCAGGTTCTCTCTTTTAACAGGTGATGAAATGACAGGTTTAGACAACTACTTCCAGGACCATTGGGCCGAGGTTGAGCCGGAGCGTATGGCGCGTTATGAGGCTATGTTCCAATGGCGGGAAAGCCATGAGGCGTTAATTGCCCCTGCAGGCATCGCAGCAGCTCAGACAATTGTTGACTATGGCTGTGGACCGGGTGCCCTTTCCATTGAGCTCGCGCGACGTGTAGGTGCAAACGGAAAGATCATTGCACTCGACATCAATTCAGAGTTTTTGAAGAAAACGAGAGAGCTTGCCATCACCAGCGAACTGGATAAGCGTGTCGAATGTAAACAGATGGAAGGTGAGATCATTCCCCTTGCAGCAGAATCAGTGGATCGTGTGCTTTGCAAAAATGTTCTGGAGTATGTTCCCGACCCAGGTAAGACCATTGCAGAATTTCATCGTATTCTGAAGCCCGGTGGCATCGCCCATGTCAGCGACAGCGATTGGGGTGCTGCACTTGTCGAACCGTTGGGTGACAGTTTTAGCAAGCTGATGTCTGCTGCCAGTATTGCGTTTAAAACTCCGTTGATTGGTCGCAAACTCTATGGATTATTTCAGCAGGCGGGATTTAAAAATATCAAGGTACAGGTTCTGGTTAACGCGGATATCGAGGGCGGGTTGATTTCTGTGCTACGCAATATGGCAACCTACGCTCGCACCTCTGGAAAAATGGCAGAAGCAGACATTCTGGATTTTCTTCAGGAGGTTGATAACGCAATTGGCGAGGGCACTTATCTGGCCTTGTTGCCGCAATTTTTGGTGACGGGTGAGGCGTGATACCTGGGCTCAGAGTAGAATGGCACTTGTTTAAGGTTGAGCTACTGATTAACCTTAAAGTCGCGGTAGGAATGCCGGTTGCCCGGCAGCCCCCCACAGATGTTCAATGCCAGCTTGTCCTGGTGTTCTAAGTGCCATTCTAATCTTACTCCATGTATTTTAGCGCCAGAACTGCAGCTTTAAATATAGACTCCTGCCCTGGCCTGGGATTCTGTCACCGACCGCAACGTCGGATTCCAGTACCCGGTTATAGCCACTTAAATGAGGCTGATATTTTCGATCGAAAATATTTTCCAGCCCCAGGGAAAAGGGGCTTTTGGACACCCGCCATTTACCCCCTATCCAGAAAGCAATCCAGAAAATTGCGCGGACTTCCAATCAGTGTTCAGAAATGATTCGGTTTAGATATTTTCATTAGGAAAGAGCCCCACAA
>CAZAZB010000370.1:0-4250 GCA_964489485.1 uncultured Pseudomonadales bacterium
CGGAAGAATGTCTGCCACCTGATGAACCGCCGTTTCGCTGGGTAGCAAAATCCGTAGACTTTTGACGTGACTTTTTCGTCGGTGCAGGTGTATCAACCAGAAGTTCTTCAGCGGGTTGTTCACACTTCATGGGTGTTCCTAACAATGCTTCAATGTTAGGCAGCATAAAAGATTCTGTCTCACAGGCGAGCGTGACAGAAACACCTTGTGCACCTGCTCTCCCAGTTCGGCCGATTCGGTGTATGTAGTCCTCAGGATCTTCTGGAAGGTTGTAGTTAACGATATGGCTAATGTCATCAACATGAATACCCCTTCCTGCAACATCGGTTGCAACAAGCACCTCAATCTTCCCGGACTTGAAATCATCCAGTGTTTTTATTCTTTTCTTTTGATGGATTTCACCGGTTAAAAGCCCCGTATTGAAGCCATGCCGATAGAGTTTGTCTTCAAGCCTCCGCGATTCATCGCGTCTATTGGTAAAAATGATGACGCGACTAATGTTGTTCACCTTGATCAGGTTGTACAACACTTTGAACTTGTCTTCCTCTGACGTCAGATAGATAATTTGTTGAACTGAATCAACCGCAAGCTTCTCTGGTTCTATTTCGATTTTCACCGGGTCCAGTGTCCAACTCGCGGCGAGTCTTTTGATATCTTCACTAAAAGTGGCGCTAAAAAGCTGCGTCTGGCGGCTATTCTTTTTTGGTGTTCGCTGGATAATCGCTTTTACGTCTGGAATAAAGCCCATGCTCAACATACGATCTGCCTCGTCGATGACAAGAGACTCCACCTGAGATAAATCGATCACACCTGACCGACAAAAATCAAGTAAACGACCTGGTGTCGCAACCACAATGTCTACGGGTTTGAGCAGTTCCTTTTTTTGTTTCTCATAGTCGATGCCTCCCACTACCGGCAGAATTCGAATATTGGTATCTTCGGCTAGTCCCAGAGCGTCGTTACTGATCTGCAGCACGAGTTCACGGGTCGGCGCGATGATCAGGGAGTAGGGTGTTCCAGCGGGGCGATCGTTCAGGGAAGGGTTTTCAAGGTCATAGGTAATAATAGAAATCAGAAATGCAGCGGTCTTGCCTGTTCCGGTTTGAGCCTGGGCAATGATGTCCCGACCATCCAGGCTATAGGGTAGAACCTCTTTTTGTACTGGTGTACAACGGGTGAAACCAAGTTTTGCAATAGCAGTATTGAGTTCTACCGGTAAATCGAGTTCTGCGAAATCTGGTGCAACCGTTGGAGGCACGTCCCCGCTTTTCTGAGCAAGCGGTTTGACGTCTGGGCGACTCGTATTAGAAGTATCGACCCGGGTTTTGTCGTCCGGGTCGGAGGAATTGTCTGGGAATAGCTTTTTAAAAAAATTCATGGTGGCGCATCATATCATGACACTGTGCGTGCCGTATTTGGATTGTTGGACTGTATGAGACGCTAAGCACTGCTTTCGGAGGATATCAGAAGAAAACTTGAACAGTATGCCAGAACAAACATGACAACATTTCCAATGAAACCTGTGTAATAGAGGTCAAAAGGGAATGAGAATTTTTCTGGCAGCAGTGATTGGGCGCTCATGATTGTCCAACCAGTAAAAAACATAGTACCTGATATCCCGATCAGAATGTGTCTGGCATCGCCTCTTTTTGTAAAAAAACCTATACAGTAGATTGATAATAATCCGCCGGCCAATAACGAGGTGAGAATGGTTGCCGTGTCCTGAAGGGTGTTTGTTTCTGTTTTGTCCAGGTAAACAGCTCCACAAATCATTAACAGACCCACCACGACAGAGATCGCCTGGGCGATGAGTAGATAGTGGCTATCGTTTGCAGACCTATTCAGGTGTCGTCTGTAGATATCAGAGATAGAAACCGTGGAAATCGCGTTGATGCTGCTATCAAGTGATGACATGGCAGCTGCCAGTGCCGCAGCGATGACCAGCCCCACAAGACCTGGCGGCATATAGTGGATGATAAAAAATGGCAGTATTTGTTCGGCTTTTTGTTCACCTGCCAGTATTTCAGCCGCGATGGTGGCAGGAAACGCCTGAAAAAAGACATAAAGAGCGGTGCCAAGAAACATAAAAAAGGCCCAGGTAGGTAGGCTAACCAATACGCACACCAACATTGCCTTTCTCGCCTCATGGTCAGATCTTGACGCACAAAATCGTTGGATGGTGTTTTGATTGCTGGAGTATTCGGTCAACCAGCCAATTAACCCAACGACCAACATCATGCTTGCGGTTTTGCTGAATAAATCCGGTTGCCAGCGGGTGGCGATCAGTTGGCCATCCTTAAGCTCAGAAAATGCCAACTTTCCGTCTCGCGCAGCCACTTCTAGGATTTGTCCGATCCCACCGGGTAGGCTATTCACAATGACGACCAGGCAAACGATTCCACCCGTAAGGAGAACGATTGTCTGTATAACATCCGTCCAGATAACTGCATTGATCCCGCCAAAGATTGTGTAGGCGGCGACAACAGAGCCGCCAATAACAATACAAGTGGCGGCGTCCCAGCCTGTAATTTCCTGCAACACCAGTGAGACCAGATAGAGAATCAAACTCACACGAACGATTTGGGCAATAATAAATACCAGAGCGCCATAAATACGAACAGACGGTCCGAAGCGATATTCAAGAAATTCGTAGGCGGTTGTTGTTTTGTCGCGACGAAAGAATGGTAGGAAATACTTTGCAGCAATAAAAATAGCCACGGGCAACATCAGGTTCGGCAGGAATCGAAGCCAGGCTGTTTTAAACGCATCGCCGGGATAAGCGAGAAAAGTGATTGAGCTGATAGAGGTGCCCACCAGGCTCAAACCGATGACCCAGCCTTTAAACCTTCTGCCACCGAGGAAGTATTCCTCTGTTGTGTCATTCTGGCGGTAAAAATAGAGTCCCATGACAAATAACCCGCCCAGGTAGAGCACCAGGACGCCTAGATCCAGGGTAGAGAGTTTTCCCATCTATTCCGTCAGAAGTTTGTTGATCGATGCGAGTTCAAGACAGCAGACAAAGACATCCATTGCCTTTTCCAGATCATCGAGAGAGGGGAATGTTGGCGCTATCCGAATATTGCGGTTATCGCTGTCTAATCCATAAGGGTAGGTAGCGCCCGCTGGCGTCAGTTTCACACCCGCCTCGGCTGCTAGCTTCACAACATCGGTTGCGATACCCGGCATGGTATTCAGGGAAATAAAATATCCGCCTTTTGGCAGTGTCCATTCGGCAATGTCGAGATCACCCATGCTGTCTTCCAGTTTCGCTTGTACCAATTCAAACTTGGGTTGTAAGAGCGACTGATGTTTCTTCATGTGTTCGGCCAGATGGGCAGTATCTTTCAGGAAGCGTACATGGCGAAGCTGATTAACCTTGTCGAAACCGATCACCTGTGGCGTGAGGAACTTCTCGAAGGCTTTCAGGTTGGTTTCCGAGGCCCCCAAAAAAGCGATACCGGCACCGGCGAAGGTGATTTTCGATGTAGACGCCAGAAGGACAATGCTGTCTTGTGTGCCTGCACTCACTGCATGAGCCATCAGATTGTCGAGCGTATCGTGATCGTCAGACAAATGATGCGCGACATACGCGTTGTCCCACATGATTCTGAAGTTGTCACCAGCGATATTCTGAAGCTGTGCAAATCGCGCAACAGTATCCGTCGTGTAGGTATGGCCTGTCGGATTGCTGTATTTGGGTACACACCAGATCCCCTTAATCATTGGGTCCTCTGACACCAGGGACTCAATCACATCCATTTCAGGTCCTTCTGGGGTCAGGTCGATATTGATCATCTCTATATCGAAGTGCTCACAAATGGTGAAATGACGGTCATATCCAGGGACAGGACACAGAAATTTAATCTTGCTGTTAAGCGCTGACGACTCATCCTGCCAGCGCGGTAACATCTGTGCAATCATGTTGTACATCAGCGTTAAACTACTGTTACCGCCGACCATTGTTTGTGAGGCTGAAATGCCGAGTATATCTGCACCGAGCTGTCGAGCTTCGGGTATGCCGAGCAGTCCGCCGTAGTTTCTGACATCGGTGCCATCTTGTAATAAGTAGAAGCCTTCCAGGATACCGTCGAGTGCATTCGATAAATCCAACTGATCGGAAGACGGTTTGCCGCGGGTGAGGTCAAGTGTTAGGCGTGCATCTTTAAATTGCTCGTAGCGCGCTTCAACTGCTGCCTTGCGTTCTTGCAGTTTCTCATGGCTCTCTTTAAAGAGGTTCATTGGTGTGCCTC
>CAZAZB010000371.1:0-4188 GCA_964489485.1 uncultured Pseudomonadales bacterium
ATCATTAGTAGCAATCGTTTCATATTTTTTTGAATCAGGATTAAAAAATGAAAAGCTGGCCGAGGTGTTGTCAGCCTGCCTGATGGTCGATTCGTATCTTAGGCGTGACACCGAGCTTATTCGCAGCACCGATGATCTAAGGGTTTTCATTGCGGGCGTATAGCGACCGTCAGGAAGGGAACCTTAAAGATTTCTAACAATTGACCGACATATAGAGCGGGAAGTTCATTCGGGCGTCCTTGCCGATAGATATTCTATGTGGAGAGTTTAATGATGAATCAGGAAGCCAGAATTCTTGTGGTCGATGATGACAAGAATATCTGTCGTCTACTGAGCAGCTATCTAGGCGGTGAAGGCTTTGAGGTCAATGTCGCCCACGACGGTGAGCAACTGACGAAACAAATAAGTACCAGGCCGACGGATTTGGTGTTGCTGGATCTTCACATGCCGGGATACCATGGATTGGATCTTGCCCGTGAAATACGCAACCACGATAAACAAATTGGCATTATCATTGTGACCGGTAGCGAAGACCCCATAGATCGAGTTGTCGGTCTGGAACTTGGCGCTGACGACTTTGTGGCAAAGCCTTTTGATCAGCGGGAACTCCTTGCCAGAATTCGAACGCTGTTACGACGTGTCAGGAAACAGGATGATGCGGCCGTTGAAGGTAAGGTTTCTTTCGATCGGTTCCTGCTTGATCTTGATACCCATGAATTGATCGGCAATGGCGGTGAGGTCATTGACCTGACTAATTATGAATTCACACTCTTGTCTTCAATGGTTCGATCTCCTAACAGGGTTTTAAGCCGAGATCTTATTATGAACACCATATCCGGTAGGGATTGGTTCTCATCGGATCGAAGTGTCGATGTACTTGTAGGAAAACTACGCAAGAAGATTGAAGCCAATCCGATTAGACCTATTCTTATCAAGACCATTCGTGGCGCTGGATATAAGTTTACGGCCAAGGTCAACAGAGTGGCGAGTCCCATTGGTCAGTTAGCGGACTTGCATGCGCAGCACTAATCCTGTATTCAGTTCCTGATACTCTGGGGCCAGCTGACTGGCTCGTAAGAAATGAGTTTTAGTCACTAGAACTTTAGTTAATAGAACTTCGCTAGAATGGAACTCTACATAAATTCACGGACCTGAATACGCATGCCAAAGAAGCCTAAGCGCCGGGAATCTTCATGGTTAATCACCAGTGTACTGATTCTCGTCATTCTTCTTTTTTCAGCCAGCAGCTACCTGCTGCTAGACAACACTGTCCGCCACTATGTTGAAGAGCGACTGACAACGCTGGTGCAGGCGTCTCGTCACGGCGTCAGAAAGTGGGTCAGCAGCCATGAACTGATCATGGGGCATGTCGTTAGGCAACCAGAATTAGTTTCGAGCCTTGAACGACTGGCGGATACAGATTGCGTTACTGCCTGTCGCGAGTCAGCCACAGCTGGTATTCGTCAAGTCCTCGTTAGTGTCAGTCAACTTTTTGCCGATGGAGATAAGGCGGTACCGCCTTATCATTCCGATGCCTATATCCTTTCCGTAGATCATGAAATTTTGGCATCTTCGGGGCAGCTAACTGATGAAGGGCAAACAGGGTTGATCGGTTTGCTGCGCCAGGAAGAGCCTCAGATTGAAGGGTTCAGGATGCCCAGGCGTCCACCCGTTGGGTTCGATAGCAATTCCCGTTTGTTCGAACCCATGGTGTTATTTATTCTGAATGTTCCCGGTTTTGAAGGAAACCAGCGCAAAACCCTGGTTGTCACACTGCGTGCCCGTGAAGCGTTCAGCGAGTTAGTGGCGGGAACAACAGTCTCTGGAAGAAAGGTGACGAGTCCCGCCGGAGACAGGAATCCTGTTGTTGAAGACAGTTACGCGTTTAACCAGCAGGGTGTCCTTATCACCATGCCCACACAATCCCGGAAGCTCGTTGATAGTCACCTGGTGAACAGCGATCAGCTTATTCTAAATGTATCCTTGCGTGATCCCGGTGGAGACCTGATGTCAGGCTATCATCCAGCTGCAGCAAGGGATGATCAACCCTATACTCGATTGGCCTTGTCGGCCATGGTAGGTGAAAGTGGTGTAGATACCACCGGCTACCGCAACTATCTGGGCGTGTCAGTTTTTGGTGCCTGGTTGTGGGATGAGCAACTGGATATGGGTTTTGCTGCAGAGATAGAGGAGTCAACTGCCCTGTTAGTAGCCAGAAGAGCACAATTGTTCATTGTCCTGCTGGGCTTGATTGCATCTCTTGGGTTGATCTGGTTACGCTATCAATCGATCGGTGATCAGCGTGCGATAGAAGAAGAAACAGAAAGTTCAAAACAACAATTGGAAATACAATTGTCAGAACTTAAGTTGACACTGGATACGGCTGTGCAGCGGCAGGAGAGCGGTCAACTAGAGCTTCAAGCGGAAGTAGGAGAACGCAAAAAATTGTTCGACCAGTCTCGTTCAGCCATTGAACTCCACCGAAGTCTTATGGATATATCCCAGGATGGCATTCTTATTGTCAAACAAGGCAACCAACTGGTTGATTTCAATGGTTGTTTTATTCAGATGTGGGATCTGGATTTGAATGTTAAACAAGGCGCGGCCAGGGATCTTGAACAAATAGTCCATCGAGGAATGGCGGTTCAATTGGCTAAACCGGTTGATGGGCTTAATATTCTAAATGATTGGTTACCAGGCGGTGACCCGGGCGAGCCCCATGAGGTAGCAGAGATATTAAGCTTGAAAAATGGCCGGAAACTTCGTCTGCTGTCCTTGCCGCTCCTTGCAGAGGAAGAAGGTGAACAAGGCGTTCATGGCCGATTGCTGATCTTTAGAAATGTAGATGAAAACATGGAGCCTAATCTGCCCCTCGATAATATGACGGTGGATCTTCAGAAGTTACTCTGTGTCGAGATTCTTGCGCGTGGCGTTTCTCATGAATTTAACAATATTCTAGCGGCAGTATTTGGTTATACAGAGTTGGTTCAGCGGTTTGTCGATCCTGAAAGCGATGTTGCAGAATACGTTTCAGAACTGCTCGATGCTGCCAGGCGAGTACAAGTGGTTGTTCAGAATTTCCTGTCATTTTCGCGGCAACCAGGTCAGGAACAAGAGTGGGTAGGCATTGAAGTCCAGGTCGATCTGGTCTTGCGTCTGATGGCGGAAGTGATGCCTCTTGGGATAACAATAACTCGTGAATTCCCAACAGAAGATATCCAGGTGCATGTTTGTTCCCAGCGTATCAGTCAAGCACTGCTTATTACATTGTTTGAATCGGTGAAGAGATTGCCATCAGGCGGCGAACTTCATATCTGCTGCGCTGAGCCAGCAGCAGATAGGGTCAGCATCGAAATTTGGGAGACCCCACTCCCGGAGGACGCCGGTAGTAAGTCCCGGCAGAAGCGAGCGATTCTGGATATTTTCAGTGGAATTGACGAGCATTTTGATGCGATCAGTGAGTTGATGCTGGAAGAAGGCGGCACTTTTGAAATCATCAAAGGCAAAGAGGGTCGCGAGATTCGCACTTTATCCTTTTCGACATCTTCTATACAAGTTTAAGACGCCACCCAGAACCGCCTATTCATCAGTTTACATCCTGGCATTGGCTCTCTGTGCCTTCCGGGAAATATCCCGTTAAAAACCTAAAGTAATTTTCTCTGACGTCGATAAAAACGGTAGTCCAAGAGTAGTTTCAGCTTTCTCGTATCCAATGGGCTGTTGCTACTAATATTCAATGGAGCCGTATTTTCGATGGTTAAAGCGCTTAAGAAAGTGGATGCCGAACTGTTGCCAACTGCCATCATGGTTCGGCAACCGATTTACGATGAAAACCTGAAAGTCGTTGCCTATAAGCTGTTGTACAAGGATCTGGGTGAAGCGACCAGTACCCTTTTATCCAATTCAGAATTCGCCATTCAAGTCATGCTGGAAGAATATACCAGCATCTATGACGCCGGAGAGATCAAGTGTTTACCTGCCTATATCCGGTTGCCGCTCGAAACGGCAGCAAATATCACCGGGAATGATGGTGGCAGTGAGCTTATTGTGGAGCTTGACGCGCGACACGCCGAAGAGGCTGCATTTGGTGATTGTTTAGAACATCTTTCTGCCCAGGGTCTGAAGATAGCCCTGGCACATTTTAACACTGAGAGCTGGTCAGAAAGCCGCTCTGCGCCCCTGCTCAAT
>CAZAZB010000372.1:0-4174 GCA_964489485.1 uncultured Pseudomonadales bacterium
CAAACCACTGGAATAGAACATTCAGCTTTGATCTACACCACAAACTAAACGCTGATGCCTTCATTCACGCACTCGATGCTGTTTTAGCGCATCATGACAATCTTCGCATTCAGTTCATCCAAGACTCCTCAGGTAGCTGGCTACAGGAAGTCTGCACGCTGCAAAAGATCAAAAACTCAATCAGTGGCTTGTTCACCAACTATGATCTTTCGCCTCTCACAGAGCAAGATCAGACCGAGACAATGGCCCTCATTCTAAACCAACATCATCGAAAGATAAGTTTGAAAAAGACACCTCTCATCCAGGTCGTGCACATTAGTCAAAGCCAACATTCAGGGAAGCTTAGCATCCTCTTTCATCACCTACTGCTGGATATGGTTTCCTCTCGAATCATCTTCGAAGATCTCATCAGGGCGTATGAGGCATACCGTGCGGGAGTTTCGGTGATGTTCCCGCCGAAATCCGATTCGGTCAAGGCATGGTCAATCCATCTCCAGGAAAGCCTAAGCACTCAGCAGTTTCAAGAAGAGATCGACTACTGGGGAAGCTTTCCAATAACGGCACTGCCTAATCTACCTTCGGACTACCCGGCCAGATCAATAGAAAGTAAGACAACCCCGCGGAACACGGAAGCTGATGCCAGAATTAAGGTCTTTACGCTGGATAAGGATACCACCAGGCTTCTGATCACTGAGCTCCCGGTTGCGCTGGAACTCAAAATTCAGGATTTTTTGCTGGCCAGCCTGTTTAAAATTATCACACAATGGTGCTCACAAGATTCAATGACCGTCAGCGTCTGTAGCCATGGGCGACCACTTGGTTCAGATGGCTTTAATCTGTCACGCACTGTGGGTTGGCTGAATACTGTTTTCCCCATTCACTTGGTTACAGATCCAACTGATAATGATGAACCCACCACCGGCGTTACAAAAACAAACCCCCACCACTTTTTCAGAAGTGTATCCGAACAGATCAATCAAGTACCTGCCAATCACATGGCATATAATCTGCTCCGATACGTCGCCAGGCATCCTCAGTTGAACCATCACGATTCCCCGCAAATATTCTTCAACTATGTAGGACAACTCGATACCTATATTCCCAACGATACACCTTTCATTCCAACCGCTGACATGGCGGGTGTTGAGGGCATCAGCGGCGATAATCACCTCTGTTATCAACTTTACTTTGAAGCCGCGGTCATTAACCAGCAACTCACCTTCAGGCTGACCTATAGTGAGGCGCTGTACAAGACCACCACCATTGACGGTCTTGCGACCAGGTTGGCGCAATCAATCAAGAACGACCTGGCTGAATTGTTAGGTTAACAGTCCTAACGACCCATCAAACGCTGATGGCTCCTATTCAACAGTCGCGCACTGTCTCGAACCCTTTTAATTATTGATCGATATGAATCGAGCGGCATGGGTTGGCTGCGATGCTCACTGGCCGCATCAACCAGATGACGTCCATGTCGTAAAAAGATCTGGTAAGCCCGCAGCAAACTATTATCTGGATCAAACATGTTGGTGGGCAAAGATGCAACCCCATTGACTTCGATGACAACAAAATTGCCCGCAAGGAAAGCCTGCTCATCTTTCGCTTTGACGTCTAGTCGGCCGAAGTTAAATCCTGGCTGCTGTTTAAAAATACTAAAGACCGATGCCTCAAGAGAAGCCGTCAGGATTTCACTGTCGTCGGTGAATTTGCACCCCATAGTATGAGAACCAATAAAAGACAGCTGGACACTTTCACCAGATGCGGGGATTTGCGTCTTGTCCAGATATTGCAGAAATGTCTGCCAGTGATCTGTGTAGCGCGGATGCGCCTCGGCCAGCGTCAGGATGTCTTTCTCTCCATCACCTATGACGGTTGGAAAATGTTTTCTATTAATCCCGGAAATCGCTGCCCTGCCTCCATGTCGAACATAAAATACGCCGTATTCAACGTTCCAGGGCGTAAATTTCTGCACCAGATAGGATCCTTCGATCTGAGAAAGCCGAGATGAGACTTGTTGCGGTTCAGATATTTTTACAACACCTTTGCCAACACTACCGATGTCAGACTTCAGAATGATGGGGTATCCGTGCTTATCGGCGAATGATGTCACCCGCTCCCGCTTTTGTACCATCGAGAGTTCACTATCTAGAATATCCGTCGGCAGGAACATCGCTTGATCGAATGCCATCTGCGTTTCATATTTTGAGCCGATGCCGATCTCACCATGGTCCAAGGCGTAGTTAGCTTTGGCCAATGATTTGATGGATAGCCCACGAAGCGTCGCGGCAACCAGTAAGTAGAGGTAATAGGGTAGCTCAAAAACCCTTGGGTGCCAGAATTCAAAGTGCTTTATCAGTGACTGCCTGGGCATATTTTCTGGTAACTTCTTGGTAAAATACAGCATATCTCGAAGCAGCATTCTACAATGAAACCATCTTCATCCGAACATCAGCAAGCCGTTACCGATAAAAGCCACCCTGATGACGTTCAGGAGAAACCCTCACACAGGCTACTGATCCGCCTCGGTGCTATTGCCCTACTGGGCGTAATCTTTGGTGTGCCAGCGATATTGATTCCCGTGACCATGCGCGATGTACCACATCGCTCCGAAACAAAAGCGGTCACAACCTACCAATTAGCCATCGATACAGTGGACGGTCAGTTTCAGAATCACAGTCGTAACCACGGCAAACGCCGACTGATGTCGCTCCCGGAAAATTCTATTGCATGGATCCAACTGATCAATCCCATGGGCAGGAAGGCACCTGGCGGTGGCTACGCAATACTCGAAGAAGCCGATACTCATACTGGCGCTATCGGTTTGAATGGCAATGACATCTCTGTCACCATTACGCTACCCGCCTATCGGACGCTCAATCAACAACAAACCATTCTGACACTGGGAAAGGCACCGGTATATCTCCCTGAAGACGCGACCCCAGCACAACATCACTAAGACCGGCACTCATCAATATGAATCATAGAGAACGAATTGTATTTTTCCTCGCGGTTATCGGCCTGATAATGAGCCTCCTGATGACTTCGCTAAGTGCATTCATTCGGTTGGCGGATTCAAAAATTGGCTGTGAGCCCTGGCCAATTTGTCAGATGGAAAACATTCGAATTGACAATAATCCCGGTATCACGATCACCGCGGCGGATAAAAACAAGGGTTTACGGGTCATCCATAGACTCATGGCCAGTGGTTTTGGCATCGTTGCCATCCTATTGATGCTACTCAGCATCTGGTACCGCCGGGATATCAGCACCTCACCAATACTTGCTTTCACCTGCTTTGTCCTGACGGTCCTATTGGCAGTTGTTGGCATGGCGACGCCCGATCTGCTCCACCCTATTATCACATTCACAAACCTGACTGCAGGCATGATGACCATTGCAGTGCTCTGGCTGCTTGTGCTGCGCCTACAAACACCGGCCCTTGCACACTCACACACTGACTGGCACGGTCTGGCGAACATTGTTCTCTGCATTGCTGTCATTGGTTCCGGCGCCTGGGTTAGCGCAAACTTTGCCACCAGTGCATGCCAGGGATTGGGCAATTGCGGATCCATTTCTGCTGACGGATTCGTAGATGCATTGAGTCCCGGCAGAGAACTGCAATTAATAGGCGATACAGTTATCCCTGATGGCGCAGCTAACATCATTGGGCTTTTTCACCGGGCAATGACATTGCTGTTGATGGTGTCGCTCGCCTTGATGACATACCAACACTTCAGAGCCGCTGATTCAGGATTCAGTCACTTAACCGCCACAACATTTGTTATTCTATTTCTGTTAACAGCAATGGTTACGACCAGTATTCTGGAAAACGGCAAACCATCCTTGTTATCGGCATGGCTCCATAACTTCTGGTCAATGCTGATGCTGATGGCAATTGTCTTTCGCTACTTTTTAACAGAAGAACATCAGCTATCAGAAGAACATCAGGAAAGCAGGTTGAAAACTGAGCTAGAGAAAAGGAACGACAACCCATGAGCAGTGTAATGGAAATCATTCTGTTTACAGGCACAGGCATTTTATTGTATCTGGCAACGGACGTAGCCCTGAAGGCACTGGAGCGATTGCATGGTGAACCGCTACCTTATCGAAATGTTATCTTTTTTGTGATTATCTTTCTGTTGGCAATGATTGCATTCCCCCTCGTTCGAACACT
>CAZAZB010000373.1:0-4148 GCA_964489485.1 uncultured Pseudomonadales bacterium
GCTCGATGAGCGAACCCCATGTCTACAGCCTGTGACCCGGTAAACCTTTCGCCGGTCAGAAATAGCTTCATGCCGTGATGAGTGCCAAGTTTAGGCAGGCAGACGACGGAGATGACGGCAGGTATCACGCCTATCCTGACTTCACTAAAACTGAATTGTACATCTTCTACCGCCACGACGATGTCTGCGGCGCCGACCAACCCAAGACCACCTGCGAAGGCTGCGCCATTGACCGCTGCAATCACGGGTTTATTGCTTTGCAGTATGCTGGTCAGTACCTCAGCGTAAGGAATGGCCCGTCCAGCACCTTCCACAAGTTGTCCGGGTGGACTCTTTAGATCAGCCCCGGCGCAGAAAGCGGGGTCAGTACCCGTAATAACAATGCAGCGTACAGCGTTGTCGTTATTGGCAGTTTGTAGATGTTGCCAGAGCTCACTGACCAGGATAGATGAGAGAGCGTTGCGGTTATCCGGTCGGTTTAGAGTAATCCATGCGGCACCTTTTTTTACCTCGTAGAGCGTTGCTTCTGTTCCATTCATGGGACTGTCCTTTCATTCCTTACATTGGGTTCTGATCGGTTTATTCAGAGCCTGGTTATCAGGAACTCGCTTCTTCAGAGTTCTTCTCTGCAGCGCTTTCGTCTTCGAGCACGATAAGGAGTTCACCATTGGATGCCTGATCACCTGACGCAACAAAAATGTTGCCGATAACTCCATCTCTCGAAGCTGTGATCTGGTGTTCCATTTTCATGGCCTCAAGAATGAGCAATACCTGGCCTTTTGTTACCCGATCACCTTTTTCTACATTCACTGCCAGAACATTACCCGGCATGGGCGCTGTTAGGCCACCTTGTGCGTCATCCTCTCGATTGACCGGGAACCTCGGCAACTCTGCTAGTTCGCAATCGCCATCTACACCATGCACATACCAGGTTTGCTCGCCGGTATCAGATACTTTGCCGTCTACCCTAAAATTCACACGCAGATTATTGATTTCCAGATCAGCGACACCGGCACCTGCGCAAAATATCGCCACATTGTATTGTACATCGTCGACCAGAATAGTGAGGTTACCGTTTCTCTGCGGCCTGTAACTTGCACCAAGGGTTTGTTCCTGGCTAATAAACGTGACTGTTTCAGGAGGCATGTGGGAGTTACGCCATCCCCCTTGAATACTGCCAAGTACGTTGGCATTGGCACGGCGCTGGGCCCTTGATTCAACGATGGTGGCAATCACTGCACGGTGTAGCGCTTCCTTACTGTGCAGGCGGATTCTTTCCGGTTTTACCCGCTCGATAAAGTCGGTGGTTGTATCGCCTGCCAGAAACTCCGGTGTTCGGAGTGTCGCGACAAGGAAGTCCCTGTTTGTCGTAATCCCCTGCACACGTGTTTGTTCCAGTACACTCGCCAGTCTCATGGCTGCTTCCTGACGAGTCGGGGCATGTACGATGACTTTGGCAATCATCGGGTCGAATTCAACACTGATCTCGCTGCCGGATTCAATGCCAGAATCGAATCTCGCCCGACCTGCTATTGCAGGTGCCCAGCGGTGAATGCATCCTGGTGCTGGTAGAAAATCGTTAGCTGGATCTTCCGCGTAGAGCCTCGCCTCAATGGCGTGACCATCAATGGTAAGGTCTTCTTGCGCGTATCCCAGTTCAGCACCCTCGGCAACCCGGATTTGTTCACGTACAAGATCAAGGCCGGTAATTTCTTCCGTTACCGGGTGCTCCACCTGAAGCCGGGTATTGACTTCAAGAAACCAGAATTCATCTCCGGACAATAAAAATTCCACTGTGCCCGCTGATGAATAACCGATCTCTTTGGCCGCTGTCACTGCAGCTTCACCCATTCTGGCTCGCAATTCTTCGCTGACTGCAGATGATGGCGCTTCTTCAATGACCTTCTGGTGACGACGCTGGATGGAGCACTCTCGTTCAAAACAATGAATCAGGTTGCCATGTTGATCGCCCAATATCTGTATCTCAACATGGCGCGAGGAGGTGAGCCAGCGCTCCAGGAATAGGGTGTCGTCACCGAACGATGCCGCTGCTTCTCGTTTGGCAGATGTGATTGCTGCATCGAGATCCGCTTGCGATTCTACAATTCTCATGCCGCGCCCGCCACCACCAGCGGATGCTTTGACCAGCACTGGATAGCCAATTTCATTGGCAGCCGCTGCGGGGTCTTGTCCTGATTTCAGTTCCATTGCCGGTAACGTTGGTACCCCGGCTTGGGTCATTAAGGCCTTTGCCGATAGTTTGTCTCCCATTAGTCCAATCGCTTCAGGGGATGGACCAATCCATGCAATACCTTCAGCAACGATTCGCCTGGCAAATTCCGTATTTTCTGACAGAAAGCCATAACCCGGATGAACGGCATCAGCACCACCGGTTTTGCACGCAGCGATGACCTGTTCTACATCCAAGTAGGTCTCGGTTGACGTTCGACCCTGAAGTGGAATGGCGAGGTTTGCCTCTGTCACGAAGGGCGCCCTGGCATCCGATTCGGAATAGATAGCAACCGTACTGATACCCATGTCTCTTGCCGTGCGCATAATTCGCCTGGCGATCTCGCCCCGGTTTGCGATCAGGATTCGAGTGATTGGTTTAATCACAATGGCTTCTCCTGTTGTTACATTCGCCATGTGCCGTACTCCTTGGTTCCTTCAATGGGACCGGTGTGGCAGGTTGATAAAACAATAGCGATTACGGATCGCGTGTCTCTTGGGTCAATCATGCCATCATCAGAGACCCGCGATGTCGCAAACAATCCCTTGGAGCGTTCCTCCGCCCAGTATTCTGCAACTTCTGCACGTTTCGCATCGGCTTCCTCGTCAAACTCGATACCGCGTCTTTCTGCTGCCGCTCGCTGAACGATGCTCATCACACCGGCCATTTGTTTGGGACCCATGACGGCGATTTTTGCAGTGGGCCAGATAAATGCAAACCGTGTTCCGAAGGCGCGACCACTCATGCCATAGTTACCCGCGCCATAGGATGCGCCAACAATGATGCTGATGTGAGGTACAGTTGAGTTCGACACGGCATTGATCATTTTCGAGCCATTCTTCGTGATACCCCCTTGCTCGAAGTCGGTACCAACAATGTATCCCGTGATGTTGTGTAAAAACACAAGCGGCACGTCGATCTGATTACAGAGTTGGATAAACTGCGCGGCCTTTTCTGATGACTCCGAGAAGAGGGTACCGTTATTGCCCAGGATACCCACGGGGTAACCGTGAATGGATGCCCAGCCACAAACCAGCGTAGGCCCGTACAGGGGTTTAAATTCCTCGAAATCAGAGCCGTCGACTATTCTTGAGATGACTTCACGGATATCGAATGGTGTCTTTAAATCTTTAGAAACAATACCCAGTAAATCTTCAGCGTCATGCAATGGCTCTTTGATCTCAAGCGTAGCGCCGGGTCCTTTTTTACGCCAGTTGAGATGAGAGACAACATCACGGCACATGCGGATACCATCCAATTCGTCTTCAGCGAGGTAATCTCCAAGGCCTGAAATAGTGGTGTGCATATCGGCGCCGCCGAGACTTTCTTCGTCGGCATCTTCGCCAGTTGCCATCTTGACCAGGGGAGGGCCGCCAAGGAAGACCTTGGACTGGTGTTTGATAAAAATATTGTAGTCGCTCATCCCGGGTTGATAAGCGCCCCCGGCTGTTGATGCACCAAACACCACTGAAATCGTTGGAATGCGCATTTTGGAAAGTTCGGTGATTTCGTAGAATAATCTGCCGGACTCAGCGAAGTGTCCACCTTCACGGCGAATAGCGGCTTCCGGGTCTTCACCGCCACCATCGCCGCGTAGATCAGCGCCTGCAGATTCCACAAACTGCACATAGGGCAATCGATTCTCTCGGGCAATTTCCAGCCCACGCATCAGCTTCTTTGAATTGAACTGGTTAAACGCCCCTGCTCGAACTGAGGGGTCATGGCCGAGAATCAGACATTCGACACCGGATATCACACCGATGCCAACGACGAACCCGGAACCGACATTGAAGTTTGATCGCCATGCAGCCAACGGGCTGATTTCAAGAAAAGGCGAATCCTTGTCCAGTACCAGAGAAATTTGCTCCCGTATTGGCATCTTGTCACGGGATCTGAGCCGCTTGATGGCCGCTTCACC
>CAZAZB010000374.1:0-4145 GCA_964489485.1 uncultured Pseudomonadales bacterium
AGCTGGGAGCCGGATCAAGACCTCCGATGGTGCCGGGGGCAGTGTGTCCGTAGTCTCTCCGCCGGGTGCGATCAGCCCTGAGGGTCTCGGAGGGAGGGGCCGTCGATGCGGACGGTGTGGCATTGGTGCCTGAGCCTGCTGAGCAGCGCCTCGACGAGATAAGGTACATTGAGCCACTTATGGCCATCAATGCTCCAGGAATCTGCTTTTTCCACACCACTGGTTAGCTGTTGGTAAGCCGGGCTTGCTGCAGCCCACAATCCAAAGGCGCCATCAACATGCAGCCAGATCTTTCGGGATTGGCCTGATTTGGAATGACCCGGTTCGGTTTGACACAGCGTTGAAATCTCGTCAAGTGGATCAAACGCCCCGGTGTTCACATTCCCGGCCTGGCAGCAAACAATGACCGGACCTTCGCATTGTTCAAGGGTGCGCTTTAAGGACGAGGGAACCATCCTTCCCTGCTCATCAGCATCAACGATATGCGTCGGTTCACCAAAACCGAGCGCGCGCAGGGAAACATCAATGGTTGTATGCCTCTGCGCACCAACAACGATACTTATTTCTGGAGCGCCATACAGGCCTTTCTTTTCAAAGTCCCACCCCTGCTCCGCCAGCAGATGATGTCTGGCAACAGAAAGACAACTGGTATTGGCGCTCTGCCCTCCCGTCACAAACCCTACTGCTGACGTTTCAGGTAAGCCCAGTAGATCCAGCAACCATTGCGCCGCAATTTCCTCTGTAACGGAGGCGATTGGGCTCATCACCGCCATCGCAGCATTTTGATCCCAGACAACGGTAAGTAGTTCAGCACCCAGGGATGCCGGTAGTGTGCCACCATTGACAAAACCAAAGTATCTCGGTCCAACCGTTCGCAGCGTTGAGGTTTCACCGAGATCCGCTAGTTGCATCACAATATCTGTTGGATCTTGCGGGTCTTCCTCCAGAATTTCCGGTAACAACGCACGAACTTCAGAGACACTTTTAAGGGATCGCACCGGCACATCAGCGGCATTCTCCAGGTAATCTGTTGTTCTTTCGATAACTTTTTTTAGTAGTGCGCCGATGCCGGAATCAGACAAGATATTCATTCCAGGGATCTCCCGTTAGTTTCTATTTTGCTAATTTTCAATAATGCGCGGCAGGACTATTCGGATTGTTCGAACCGATCCAGGATATCGAAAACGCCACCACGATCACCCAATGCCAACAACAAGAGGAAATCTCCGGCTTGCGCCCAGTCGAGCGCTTTCTGCGCACCCTCTGCAGGGTCGACTGCAAACGAGATTTGTTCAGGTGTGTAACCATTTTCGAGAATTGAACGTGATATCAGATTCGGAATTTCACCCGGTTCACGTCCTCTTAGATATTCCGCTAACTCGAATATCACGAACTGTTCGGGATGCAGTCGACAGGCGACATTGGTTAACTCCCTGATATCCTCATCACTACGATCACCGGCATGACCCAACATAACAAGATAACGCTTCGCTGGCATTTTTAACTCTGTCATTTTTAGCACAGTGTCGACTACTGCATTTAGACCGTGGGGGTTATGCGCAAAATCAACCATAACAGAAACCCCATGTATGTGACGTAGATTACCCCGACCAGGGTTATCCCGATTGCCATCGAATGCCACCAAACCTTCTCGTACTAACTTTACATCAACACCAAGCTGACAACAGAGTGCACTGGCGGCGAGCGCATTGGCGACATTGTGCCTGGCGGCACCACCCAAAGTAATGCCGATCTCGTCAACCTCACAAATATCCGTGACTTGTCCTGCCTCCATTTTCCGGATTTTGTTCTCTTCTACATAAAAAACGGCACGACCAGTCTGAGCTTGCTCAACAACAATCGGGTTGTTGCGATCTAGAGAAAACCAAACAATATTATCTGAAACCTCCGGCGGCAGTGAACCGGCAGCCTCGCTATATCTCACTACTCCCGGGTCGTCCGCATTTAACACGAGTTTCCCGCCAGGTTTAAGCGACTTGGCGACGATAAACTTGGCCTCTATTAATTCTTCCAGCGTGTTAACGCCATACTCGCCCAGATGATCTTCTGCAACATTGGTGATGAGTGCTGCATCTGCATCTTCGGCACCGAGTCCACGTCGAAGCAATCCTCCGCGGGCCACTTCCAGTATGGCTGCATCGACGTTGGTATTACGGAGAACCTCGCGCGCGCCACCAGGGCCGGAATAGTCTCCACGATCCAGACAAACGTCGCCTGCCCAAATACCATCGGTTGAACTGAAACCCACTGTTCGACCGGTGCCTTTTAGTATTTGGCTACAAAGTCTGGTGGTAGTGGACTTGCCATTTGTTCCTGTAATGAAGGCAAGTGGCATGTCCGCAAAGGATGCCCAATCCAGTGTTTCCGGATCAGGTATCTGGTCAATGTCCCAGGTTCTTGAAGAGACGCCATAGCCAAGGGAAACAAAATCATCATCCCAGAGGAATGGCACGTGATGATCTTCTGCTGCCTGCGCAAGTGTGATCAGAGCAGGGTTGGCTTCTTCCTTAAATAATCTGGCAAGGCGTTCTAACTGGTTCTCATTTTCTTGTTCAGTTTTATCGGACAATGTCATAGCACCAAGGGCAACAGAAAGTGCTAGCTCACCAAGTTCTATTGTCGAATAAAGAAGATCAATGGGTGCCGTCACAAACAGGCTTTGACCTTTTGCATGAAAGCGAAAACCTATCCGGGGAACTGGTAATCCCAGTTCTTCATGACATTCAAGGACGACGCTTTTCCAGGTCGCAACAATCTCATCCTGCTGATCAAAGGGGAGTTCAGCATCAATCAATGCCGCCGGTTCATCCAGGAAGAAATTTGCGCCTGTCAGCCTTCTCCCTTCAAACTCAACCACCGATGTTTCCCCTATTCAACGCGCAACTAGTCATCGCCATCTTCAGATCGCGCAATTCTCACGCCACGTTCATCTCTGATGAGCGACTGGCCCACGGGCAACTCAAATTTTTCCGCATCATCATCAAGACTCATCGGTTTACTTGAAGATTGTTCCTGTGACTGCGAGCCTTCCTGAACATTGTAGTGAATGATTTGTTTCCAGCATCGCGTAATATCATCGCCGAAGACAACTAACAGATCTCCTTCGGTACTGGTTTCAAGCGATTGGGTAACGGCTCTCTGTTCATCCGGGATTACCGTGATGGCATCGTCACTAATTCCCTGCGCTAACAGTTGCTGCCTGATCATCTGCGGGACCTCATCTTCCCCACGTCCTCGGCGATGATCATCTGCCTTACAGATATAATGATCAAAATGGCCTACAGCAGCATCCGCGAGATCCCTGATGTCCTCATCACGTCTGTCTCCCGGAGATGAGATCACGCAGATGCGTTGACCGGTAACATCCAGGCGATCAACCAACTGGCAAATCACACTCACTGCCGCCGGGTTATGGGCATAGTCGAGAATCACCTTGAAGGGGTGTTCATCGAATACATTCATGCGGCCAGGCGCCTGGAAAAAGGAGGTGTTAAAGGTTCTGAGACCGTGGCGAATATCCTCCAGAGACTTACCCATGGAATAGGCCATTGCAGCCGCAAACATGGCATTCTGGACATTGTGTATTGCCTTGCCTTCCAGGGTCGCAGGAATCAAATGCGTCCAGAGCAGCGGGATATGAGCACCCTTGTCAAAAATGGTAATCATCTCACCATTGATGCCCTGCTCCAGCACAACGGCTAACCCTTCAGAGCGGATGTGTTCCCGAACCAGACCATGGGTAGGATCAAGTGTCACATAACACAACCGGCTGGCATGGGTATAATCCGCCATTTCAAGACAAAGCCTGTCATCGGCATTGAGTACAACGGTATCGGTTGCGGCTTCGACGACAACGCGCTTGACCTCTGCAAGCTGTTCCAACGTATCAATGCCACGCAGGCCCAGATGATCAGACGCGATATTCAGGCAGGCAGCAACATTGCAGGATTGATAACCCAGACCGCTTCTTAAAATACCACCCCTCGCTGTCTCCATCACGGCAAGATCAACATCCGGATCACGCAGTACGATTTGTGCAGACGTAGGGCCGGTCATGTCTCCTTTCACCGATAGATGACCGTCAATATAAACGCCATCAGTAGACGTCATACCAACGACATGAC
>CAZAZB010000375.1:0-4137 GCA_964489485.1 uncultured Pseudomonadales bacterium
TTTCCGGATTGGTAACAAACAGATCATCACCCACGAGCTGACATCGGTCACCCAGTTTACTCGTTAGATAGGTCCAGCCCTCCCAATCACTTTCATCCAACCCATCTTCAATGGAAAGAATCGGATACCGATCGACCAGATCAGCCAGATAATCAGTGAACCCCTGTGCATCAAATTCCCGATCTTCACCAGCAAGTAGGTACTTTCCATTGCTGTAAAATTCCGACGCGGCACAATCCAGACCGATAAAAACATCCTTACCAGCCTTGTAGCCTGCTTTTTCAATGGATTCCATCATAAAAGAAATAGCGGCTTCATTGCTCTCCAGGTTTGGCGCAAACCCACCTTCATCACCCACCGCAGTACTATGACCTTGACGGGTCAGCACGTCTTTAAGTGTTTGAAAAATCTCGGCACCGCAGCGCAAGGCTTCAGAAAAATTTGGTGCACCAGCCGGTAGTATCATGAACTCCTGAATATCCATATTGTTGTCAGCATGTTCGCCGCCATTGATAATGTTCATCATAGGCACTGGCATGCTATATCGACCGGGGCTACCATCGACTTCCGCGAGATATTCGTATAGCTCAACACTTTTTGCTTTGGCGGCTGCCGCAGCGACTGCAAGGGAAACAGACAAGATGGCATTAGCGCCGAGCACTTCTTTTGTCTCAGTCCCATCCATTTCAATCATCAGTTGGTCGATGGTGGTTTGTTCTTCAACATCACGACCGAGTAGCATCTCGCGAATACGGGTATTCACATTTTCTACCGCACGAAGTACGCCCTTTCCCATGTACCGTAAGGGGTCCTTGTCACGCAGTTCGAGCGCTTCCCGGGAACCTGTTGACGCCCCCGAAGGGACACAGGCGGAACCAACATGTCCAGATGCTAATTCAACATCCGTCTCTATGGTTGGGTTTCCTCTGGAATCGAGGATTTCCCTTGCCTGTATATCTGTAATTTCCGTCACGCTATCTCCACATCTACTTCAGGAGGCTATTTTTCCAAGCCCTTATTCTTACTTTTAACACTCTGCCTACTCCTCGCATCTTACATTGGGTCGTCTTTTACAACACGATCAATACGCCGCAGGGTTGTCAGCAGCTCAGCCATATTTCCCAGAGCCCAGGAGTTCGGTCCATCACAAAGCGCATTATCCGGGTCTGGATGAGTCTCCATGAAAATACCGTGAACCCCAACGCCCACAGCTGCCCTTGCGAGTACGGGTACCATTTCCCGTTGGCCGCCAGACTTATTTCCCTGACCGCCTGGTAACTGGACACTATGTGTGGCATCAAAAACAACCGGGCAACCCGTCTCTTTCATGACGGCAAGGGAACACATATCTGATACAAGGTTGTTATA
This sequence comes from uncultured Pseudomonadales bacterium, assembly GCA_964489485.1. Classification (GTDB taxonomy): domain Bacteria; phylum Pseudomonadota; class Gammaproteobacteria; order Pseudomonadales; family Azotimanducaceae. The sequence goes on from CAZAZB010000375.1 coordinate 1,369, forward strand.
ACCAAAGCTAACACCCCTCTCACAAACCATGATTTTGTCATTACCCGTCGCCTTCGCCTTCTCGACAACATGAATCATGTCCCAGGGAGCAAGGAACTGACCTTTCTTAATATTCACTGGCAACCCGGTCGCGGCGACCTTTTGAATAAAGCCTGTTTGACGACAGAGTAATGCCGGTGTTTGTAATACTGAAACGACCGATGCCACCTCGTCCAATGGCGTGTCCTCATGGACATCTGTCAGCACCGGCACATCAATCTGTGTCTTGACCTTCTCCAGGATCCGCAGACCTTCTTCAATCCCTGGCCCACGAAAACTCTCATGAGATGACCTGTTCGCCTTGTCAAATGATGATTTATAAATAAAAGGAATGCCCAGACCCGCGCATATTTCCTTGAGTTCACCGGCTGTGTCGAGAGCCATTTGTTCTGATTCAATGACACAGGTTCCTGCAATCAGGAAAAAGGAAGATTGATCTGTAACGTCAAATCCACAAAGGTTCATTCGCTGGTCTCTGGCATTCGTTTAGATTAGGACTAGATTCGACAACAATCATGACGAATAGTTGAATTATACGGTCATTTTACCGCAATTAGTGCCCCTTTGACCCTTAGCTTTCAACGCAGCCCGAATAAAGCTCTCGAACAGAGGATGGCCATCACGGGGGCTAGACGTAAATTCAGGGTGGAACTGGCTTGCCACAAACCAGGGATGGTCTTTCAGCTCGATCACCTCGACGAGTGAGTTGTCAACTGACCGCCCCGCAATCCGTAATCCTGCACTTTCCAGTTGCTCAACATAGTTCGGGTTTACCTCGTAACGATGCCGATGACGCTCACGTATATTACTGGTGCCATAGACCTGATAGGTAATCGAGTCACAGGCTAATTGGCACTCCTGTTCACCCATCCGCATAGTGCCGCCGAGATCGGAGTCAACGTCACGGGTTTCCACGTCACCTTCTTCATTTGTCCACTCAGTAATCAGACCAATGACGGGGTCACGCGTATTCGGGTTTACTTCGGTACTATTGGCATTTTCAAGACCAGCGACATTTCTTGCAAAATCAATGATCGCAGCATGTAAGCCATAACAAATACCGAGATAGGGAATCTTGTTTTCTCTTGCGTAGGTCGCAGCAGCAATCTTTCCTTCGAAGCCTCGACCGCCAAAACCACCAGGAACGAGAATTGCGTCTGCGCCTTCAAGCAGGCTGACACCCTTTTCTTCTACTTCCACTGAATCGAGAAACTCCACCTCTACTTTGGTATCTGTGTGGATTCCAGCGTGGAGCAACGCTTCATTCAGAGACTTATATGCATCCAGGAGTGCCATGTATTTACCCACCATCTTCAATTTGATGTGGTTTTTAGGATGAAGCTGTTTCTTCACCACTTCTTCCCAGTCGGATAAGTCTGCTTCAGGACAATCCAGTTCCAGCTTGTCCACAACAATCTTGTCCAGCCCCTGCCTGTTTAAAATTGACGGTATCTGATAGATGGTCGGTACATCAATGAGTGGCACGACGGCTTCACGCTCGACATTGGTAAAGAGGGCAATCTTGTCCCGGGCACTCTTGGGAATTTCATGGTCTGATCTCACAATCAGTATGTCAGGTTGCAGGCCGATGGATCGCAACTCTTTGACAGAATGCTGTGTCGGTTTTGTTTTTGTCTCGCCAGCTGTTGCTATAAAAGGCACGAGGGTCAAATGCATCAATAGTGCACCTTTTGAGCCCATCTCGAAGCGCAATTGTCGAACAGCTTCCAGAAAGGGCTGTGATTCAATATCACCGACGGTTCCACCAATTTCCACGATGGCGACATCCGCACCTTCTGCGCCTTTGATGATTCGGGATTTGATTTCATCCGTGATATGGGGGATGACCTGAATGGTTGCCCCAAGATAATCGCCTCGTCTCTCCTTGGCGATAACATCGGCGTAGATCCGGCCAGTGGTGAAGTTATTCTTGCGCGACATGGTTGTGCGCACAAAACGCTCATAGTGACCAAGATCAAGGTCTGTCTCGGTTCCATCGGCGGTAACAAATACCTCGCCATGTTGCAGAGGACTCATTGTCCCTGGATCCACATTGATGTAAGGGTCCAGTTTCTGCATGGTAATTTTTAATCCCCTGGCTTCAAGAATAGCACCAAGAGACGCGGCGGCTATGCCTTTCCCCAATGAGGAAACAACACCACCCGTAACAAAAATAAAGCGAGACATTTAACTCCCATCTGAGCTGAAAACGGTCGTTAAGGGCACGACCAAGATGGGATTCTAGGGTAACAGCAAGCCGCTCATTTCTCAATGTAAAATCCAGTTCTTGTCCAACCAAAGCCTTATAAAATGACAACCTGGTAAAACCAAATTATCAGAGACTATAAACATTCATCAGGCTAAAGCCGATCCTCAACATCGAACTGAAATGTCAATCCATCAATCGCCTCAACGCCTGTCACCTGTACCGGTGGCACGCCCCAGGTTGGAACAGAAGGAATTGCCACAAGCTGGTCCTGATGATAAATCAGTGGGACCCTGGATCGTAACCAGACAGGTAGCCGATTTTCCTGGAACAGGTTTTTTAATGTCCTGGTCTTGTGCAGCTTGATTTTCTCGCCGCCAGATCGAAAACGAATATCAAGTATTACGCCCGCCAGCGAATCTCTGGAGCGCGCCTCTATCAATTTGGTAGATAAAATTCCACTCGCGATATGAAGAGGATTTCTGATGTACCAGTCTATTCGGTTCGGCATTGGATCAGCATTC